>NZ_JBHYRR010000048.1:0-11349 GCF_047974155.1 Megasphaera jansseni
AATAGAACGATGAAATAGAATACAAAAAGAGAGCTGTCGCACAAAGCCAAAATGGCTTAATGCGACAGCCCCTTTTTAAGTGGTTAGTGGCTAGCAGTTAGTGGCTAGCGGATGGTTTTAAATTTAAAAACCATCTGCTACAAACTACAAACTCCATACTACAAACTAGTATCGTCCTCCTGATGTTTGGGCCGTGGTTCCCGTTCATCTGTCAGTCCGGCAATGTAATCGAGTGAGGTGTGGTACAGCCTTGCCAGCTGGATTAACTTTTCTACAGGGATTTTCCGTTTCCCTAATTCATACATGCCGTATCCAACTTGTGAACACTTCAAGATTTTGGCCACGTCGGCCTGAGAGAGCCTTGCTTCCAACCGAAGCGTCTTTAAGCGGCTGTAGTATTTCATTTCATCACCTGTTTTCATAGATATAGGATTATAATAAGTACATTAGTAATTTCCTTTATTCTATTATAGTAAATATATAAAAAGACGGCAACGATTATTATGAATATAATCGTTGCCGTCTTTGCAATTTGCTTTCCCCTCTATGAAATAATTAGTCAATATCTACTAATTTGCCAGGATTCATGATGTTATTGGGATCTAATGCTTTCTTGATGGCTTTAATGACGTTAAGTTCGGCTTGCGGTGTGCAAAGTGCGAATTCTTCTAATTTTTTATAGCCAATACCGTGTTCACCGGACATCTTGCCGCCCAGGGCATAGACGCGCGGGAAGAGGTCACGATGGAAGGCCTTGATTTTTTCAAACCATTCTTCCGGCGAAAGCCCTTTGGCGTTCAAAGGCAGGACGTGGATATTGCCATCGCCGATATGGGCGACGGTGACGCAGTAAAGGTCGTATTTTTCGCGCAGTTCCGGAATCTGTTTGGTAATATCCGGAATCCGGTCGAGAGGTACGACGAAGTCTTCTGTCTGGAACATCTTATCGACATCGCGGGCCGCTTCGGCGAACTGTTTGCGCAGTTTCCAGATACGTTTATCCGCTTCAAATTCATCGATAGAGCCGTTGGCTTCTGCCAAATCGCAGAGCTGTTCCATCTTGCGGTCCGAATCATCTTCACTGAACGATTCGACTGTGACGATGACGTAATCACAGCCTTCATCGACATGAGGCATCGTCATGTCCAGGAACTTGCAAGTCATGCGCAGGGCTTCATTGTCCATGAATTCGATACTCGTCGGGTCGATACCGGCTTTAAGGATCTTATTCGGCAGGGCAAAAGCTTCTTCATCGGTCTTGAAGACGCAGACCATATTGAAGGCATACGGCGGCATGGGACGGAGCTTGACCGTGACTTCCGTAATGATGCCCAGTGTACCTTCGGAACCAGCAAAGAGCTGTTCCAGGCAAAGGCCGGTAGAACTCTTCTTGAGGCGGGCACCGGCGTCGAGGATATCCCCCGTCGGCGTGACGACTTTCAAGCTGTAAATCTGATGGCGCGTCGTACCGTATTTGACGGCCTTATTGCCGCCGGCATTGTTGGCAACATTGCCGCCAATCATGCTGCTGTCAGCACTGGACGGGTCACCAGCATACAAGAGGCCGTGTTTAGCGGCTTCCCGCTGCAGGTCGCCGGTGATGACGCCGGTCTGGCAGACGGCATACATATTATCGGCATCGAATTTGAGAATCTGGTTCATCCGTTCCAATTCGACGACCATACCGTGATAGACAGGGATGGCGCCACAGGCGACGCCGGAACCAGCCGAGCGCGGTGTAATCGGTACGAGGTATTTATTGGCTAATTTGACGATAGCTGCGACTTCTTCTGTCGAACCAGGGAAGACGACGACTTCCGGTTTATGGAAATAATGGGAGTTCCCTTCTTCGTCAGTCTGATATTTTTCCAAATAATCTGCGTCGGTCTTGACGTATTTATCACCGACGACCTGACGTAATTCTGCTAATAATTCTGGCGTAACCGGGTTGAACTTTGTTGCCATATATAAACGCTTCCCTTCTATCAGAATCTTTCCGTATTCTCTATGAATATAATAAATACTCTCTTTTCGTGGGAGTTGAGCATAGTATACCACGTACAGGAAACTTGTAAAGCCCGTTTTCTTGATATTTTTAAAAATTCTGTCAAGAAAACGGGCTTTTTAAAACTATACATCGGGATGTTTACGTAAAGTTTTACGTTTTACGAATCACCGGTCCTAAAGTTTATATTTATTTTTCATATCTGCCATGCGCGGACAGTCTCAGGATTCCGAAAGGGCTTCCCATTTTTCATACGCTTCATCAAGCTGGGCCTGGGCTGCTTCATATTCCTTCGTCAATTCCATCATGGCGTCGGCATCGGTCTGGTTCTGGGGCATATTCATCTGCACTTCATACATCTTGATCGTCGCTTCCAGTTCGGCAATTTTCATCTCGATTTTTTCCAGTTTCGCCGCCTGCCCATAGGCCGGAGCTTTGGCCGGCGCTTTCACGGGTTGAGCCGGTGCCGCTTCCGCCTTCTTCGCTGCCGGACCTGCCTCTTTGTCATGAACTGGCGAGGAACCTTGCGTTTCTGCAGCTGCCTTTTCCGCCGCTTCTTGGGCTTCACGGACCTTTTCCCGGTAATAACTGTAATTGCCGACATATTCCGTGAGCTGCTTATTTTCCAGGACCAGTGTCCGCTGCGTGATTTTATCGAGGAAATAGCGGTCATGGGATACGACCAGATAGGTCCCGCCGAATTCCAGCAAAGCCTGTTCCAGCACTTCCCGCGTCGGGATATCGAGATGGTTCGTCGGTTCGTCGAGGATGAGGAAATTCGGCCCCTGCAGGAAAAGCTTCAACAGTGCCAGCCGGGCCTGTTCCCCGCCGCTGAGGCTGTCGATGACCTTGAAGACATCATCGCCGCGGAACATAAAGCGCCCCAGGACAGACCGGGCCTCTTCTTCGCCATAACTAAAATCATTCATGATTTCATCAAGAACCGTCCAGGCCCCGTGCAAATCGGTATGTTCCTGGGCAAAATAACCGATATGGACGCGGCTGCCCAAGGTAATATGACCGCTGGACGGTTCCTTTTCACCCATGATCATGCGGATGAGCGTCGTCTTCCCCGTCCCATTGGGCCCGATAAGGGATGCCGCTTCGCCGCGGCGCAGGAGGAGCGATAAATGGTCGAATAACTGCCGGTCAGCAAAGCCGCCGCTGACCTTGTCCAGGACCAGGACTTTCTGGCCGCACTCTTCGCCGGGCTTGAAATTGAAATGCAGCGATTCATCCTCCGGCTGCCATTCGATACGTTCCAGCCGGTCCAGCTGGGACTGGCGGCCACGGGCCTGCTTGGCTTTGATGCCGGCCTTGTACTTGCGGATATATTCTTCCGTTTCGTGGATATGTTCCTGCTGCTTCTTATAGGCCTTTTCCAGGGCCTTCTGCTGCTGGGTATGCTGTTCGACGTAGCGCGAATAGTTGCCTTTATACTTGGTCACTTTGCCATGAGACAGTTCCAGGATGCCCGTCGCCACGCGGTCCAGGAAATACCGGTCATGGGATACGATGAGGATACCGCCGCCATAAGACAAGAGATAACTTTCCAGCCATTCCAGCATATCCACATCGAGATGGTTCGTCGGTTCGTCGAGGAACAAATAGTCCGGCCGGCGCACCAGGGCTTTGGCCAAATTGATGCGCGTCTTCTGGCCGCCAGAAAAACTCTGGACTGGCCGGTCCATATCAGCTTCCGAAAAGCCCAGGCCCTGGACGATTTTCCGAGACATCGACTCATATTCATAACCGCCGAGCCATTCAAAACGTTCCTGCATCCGGGCATAGCGGTTCATCAGGCCTTCATCGTCGGGATGAGCCTGCATGTCCTTTTCGACAGCCTTCAAATCCTTTTCCAGCTTCATGACATCCTGCCAGGCTTCCGTAATCGTCTGGCGCAGCGTCACATCATCGGCATAGGTGATATCCTGCTGCAAATAGCCGATAGATTCACCTTCGGAAACGACAAACGCCCCGTTATCGTACTCTTCTTCACCCATGAGGCACTTGAGCAGCGTCGACTTCCCGGCCCCATTGGCCCCGATGAGGCCGATCCGTTCGCCCCGGCGGATTTCAAAACTGACATCATGGAATACCGTATGCACTCCAAAAGACTTACTCAATTTCTGTACTTTAATACTACCCATCTATACAATCCTGCCCTTCCTGGCATCATGACGATAAAACAAAAAAAGAGCCGCCCCGAATTCCCGTCTTGGGCAGCTGCCTCTTTTTACGTATCTATTATACCGTCAATCCTCAACCATCGTCAAGCCTCGGACTCAGATGCGGCTTCGCCGCTATAAACTCAAACTAACAACGACGCTTCGGGAAACCCTCTGCGCGTAGCGGGCGCCCCACGGGTCGCCCCTACAATGCGGCTTTTGCCGCTATAAATTCAAACTAACAACAACGCTTCGGGACGCCTTAACAGGACGTCCCCTACGGTATCGCATGCAGGCGATGAAAATGGACGCAGGCCGCTGTTCGCAGGTGGCAGACCGCAAAAAAATCACGGCCTGCGGCCGTTTCGTAGGGGCTTCCACGTGGGAAGCCCGCTAGAGAGATTTCACCACAGCCCCTCCCAATCTAATGGTAAGCTTTTACGAGCTACGAACAACGAGCCACGGCCTTTTCTCGGACTCAGATGCGGCTTCGCCGCAACAGACTCAAACTAACAACGACGCTTCGGGAAACCCTCTGCGTGTAGCGGGCGCCCCACGGGTCGCCCCTACAATACGGCTTCGCCGCGTTAAACTCACGATTATATTACGACCATGTGTCGCTCATCATAAATTCCGGCTATCTCCAAGATTCACGCGGGACGCCTTGCCAGGGCGTCCCCTACGGTATCGCATAGAGGCGATGAAAATGGACGCAGGCCGCTGTTCGCAGGTGGCAGACCGCAAAAAAATCACGGCCTGCGGCCGTTTCGTAGGGGCTTCCACGTGGGAAGCCCGCTAGAGAGATTTCGCCACAGCCTAGCCGAGTATAATGGCGTTTTTTTTTACGAGCTACGAACAACGAGCCACGGCCTTTTCGCCAGTCGCGTTACAGAAGCGGCAACAGTTCATCCAGTTTGGCAACGATGCGTTTTTGTTCGGCAAGAGGAGGAAGGGGAATAATAATAGCTTTTACCTTGTTCTTATTAAGATTTTTTACGACAGCTCCAACTGCTGTCTTGGTAAATTCTCGCTTAACATATTGACTAGAAATCAAATAATAGAAGAATTCTTTGTTTAATGAATATACAAAGGGGCTTAAAACTAACCAACCGTCATGAATACATCCATCTGTTTTTAAGATATATGGGCGACCATAGCTCATAGAATTTGTTAATAACAAATCGCCACTCTTTACAAATCGGCTTTTTTTAAGTCCTTCGGGTTTAATTTTTTCTTTTACATGATAAATGTATTTTCCGCCGATTTCTGTATCTCCTATTTTTATCCAATTAATACCGTTCATGTCTTCGGTAAGAAATGCTTTTATCGGGCGCGGTGAGCCACCACGAGCAACGTCGAACAAGTCATTTATGCGTACCCACATCCAGTTTTTCGGAATTTCAAAGGGAGTTTCATCCGCTTCGATTTCCGGCAGAGTTTTTTCTTTCTTGATTTTCTTTTCAGCTATGAGCCGCTGTTTTTCTTCTTTAATGTCTTGGAAGAGGTCCCGTGCGTTGCCGTCTTCGTCTCTCTGGTCCGTGAGTTTCCCCTGCATAGCCAGTTCCAGCAGTTTGGCTTTCATGGCTTGCTGCAGTTCCCGGTATTTTTCGTAGGCTTTATCGATGACATCCAGCTGGGCAAAAAGAGCGGATACCTTGTCGGCGATGCGTTGTTGTTCGGCAAGAGGAGGAAGCGGGATAAGGTATTTTAAAACATCTTTTGCAGCTAAATTAGGTTGCGCAGTGCCATTTGCATATTTATTTAATTCATTGACAGCTTGTGGGGATTTTAAATAGATAAAAAGATATTTCCTTAGAGCAGTGTCAAATAGTCGAATAATAGCCAGCGATGAGGCAATAGCTCCTTCACAAAAGGGTTCTATACGAGCGACTTTTCCAAATGATCCTCTTAGACAGAACAGTAAATCATTTCTTTGGATTTTTCCACTGCGTAATGAATCATACTTATCTCTGGTTATATAATTCATCTTATCCGCATTTAAATATCCATCGTCGGTGATATGTCCTGTATTAATCCATGCTATTCCTGAAGATACATACTCTTCACGTTTGGGATAATTTTTTCCTCTATCTCCATTAATTGCTTGAGCAATATCCCCCAGTCTCACCCACTCCCAGTTATCGGGAATATCAAAGGGCTTTTCTCCTTCTGTTATTTCCGGCAAGGGCTTTTCTTTCTTGATTTTCTTTTCTTTGATGAGTCTTTCTTTTTCTGCCTGTATCGCTTTCAAGAGGTCCCGTGCGTTGCCGTCTTCATGCCGCTGGTCCGTGAGTTTCCCCCGGATGGCCAGGTCGAGGATTTTGGTCCGCATGGCTTTGGTATCGATGTCGAGGTGCTTAGTCATCCTGATCCACCTCCGCCAATTCCTGGCTGAGTACGGCTACGGCCTTGGCAATTTCTTCGGATTTTTCCTGCATGGCTGTCAGGATTTCAGAAAGACTGCGGCTATCCGCTTCTTCTTCATCGGTCATCCAGGAGATATCGAGACTGGTATTGGGACGGGCCTCGATGTCTTCTTTGGTAAATCGGCGCCACCGTCCTTCAGGGTTGGTTTCTGCATCATACGTTTCTTTGCGTTCTGTCTGATTATCGGGGCAGTACAGTTTCTCGAACTCAGCGAAGTCTTTTTCATTCAAAGGAGAGCGCTTGCCAAAGGTACGCATTTTATGGCGCATGTCATAGATCCACACGTCCTGAGTATTGTCCTGGTCGGTAGTCCCGCGGTCAAAGAACAGTACATTGGTCTGCACGCCCTGGGCATAGAAAATGCCTGACGGAAGGCGCAGGATGGTATGGAGATTACATTTATTCATGAGGTCACGGCGAATCTGTTCGCCTACGCCATCGGCAAAGAGGACATTATCCGGCACTACGACGGCAGCCCGGGCCGTCCCTTTGCGGTTAAGGGCGTTGTAAATGACTTCCAGGAAATTGAGCTGTTTATTGGATGAAGCATAGGTAAGGTCGTCACGGGTGGCCCGTTCGCCGCCTTTTTTCGTACCAAAAGGCGGATTGGTCAGGATGACATCGAAGTCCCTCATCCATTTCCCCGCTGCCGAAAGGCTGTCGCCCTGTTCCAGGCGTCCATCTATATCATGAAGGTATTCATTCATAAGGGCCAGGCGATGAGTGGTCGGGACCAGCTCCATCCCGGAAAAAGCTTCATGCCGCTGGAAATGCTGCTCTTCATTGGACAGGTCGAAATAATCATCGGTCTGTTTTTTCAGATAGTCATTGGCGGCGACCATAAAGCCGAAAGTCCCTGCCGCCGGATCACAGAGCCGTTCTCCCGGTTCAGGACGGACCATGCGCACCATCATGTTGATGAGCGGACGCGGCGTGAAATACTGGCCCGCGCCGGACTTGGTCTCATTGGCGTTTTTCTCCAGCAGTCCTTCATACAGGTTGCCCAGGCCTTCTTCTCGGGCAGAGAACCAGTCGAGCTCATCAATATCCTTGATGATTTTTTCCAAATTGGCCGGTTCATCAATACTGGTCGACGCATCTTTATAAATGGCATTGACTTTCGGGTTCGGCGTCTTTTGGGCATTGCCCAGGTCCAGCAGCATCTGCTTATAGAAGTTCTTGAGTTCCAGCCCCTCTTTGGCTTTCAGCTCATCCCAGCGATACTGCACGGGGATTCCTTCTTCCTGGCCCTGCTCCTTGCTCATCTTGAGAAACAAAATATATGTAAGTTCCGTGACATAGTCCTGATAGGTAATGCCGTCGTCACGAAGGACATTACATTCATTCCACAAACGTTGTACGATTTCTTGATTGGTCATAATCTTCTCTTTCTATTAGGCAAATATAATATCATTGATGACATCGACAATTTCATCGGTCTTGTCTTTAAAAATCCGCTGCATCCCTTTATAGCCGCCACGGCTGCGAAAGGCATCGTTAGAGTCAAAGGCGACCTGGGCATTAGGCCCCAGGACATTGTTCAGGAGCAGCTGTTTCTTAATTCGTTCCAACCATTTCATCTGTGTCGGCGTCCATTCTGCCAAGCCATAGACCTTGCTCATGGCGCGTTCCACCAGGGCATCTTCGGACTCCAGCGGCGTGCCCAGGGCAGCCTGTCGGATAAAGCTGATAATATTAGCGGCTGTCGCTTCTTTATTCACTTGCCGCCAAGCAGACTGCAAATCGTGTTCCCGGAAGCCCTGTGCCTGAAGGATGGCATCGATCTGCTGTAATTCTTTCAAGGTCAAATCCCTCGGGCGATTCACAATGACGCCGATTCCCGCAATGGCATTGACGTTGTTCTGGATGAAGGCATTGAATTCTTCCAGATAATCGCCCGGGCCTTCCCCGGTTTTCCCATAGCTCTGACGAACACTGACCAGCTTATCGTCCTGATGGGAAATAAGGACCTTCTGGGAATCCCCGCGGAAAGTATCAACGAGCAGGATGGCTTGTTCTTCTTTTACCATTTCTTCCTTGCTGCTTTTTTCCAAAGACCGGGCCCATTCAAAGAGGTCCCGAACGCCCGTCGCTGTTTCCAGCGATTTGCGATCTTTCTCATTCAGACGATGCAGCTTACGCTGCACTTTGGCAATGAGCTGATCCCGATATTCTGCAAAGTCGCCTTCATCTTTCGCTTCTGTGACTAACTGAAAGAGGTCTCCCACAGAACGATGGACGTTCTTTTCGTGAATGACCGCATTCATGTCGGTGACTTTTTCCATGCTGGCGAATTGTCCGACGGCATCGTAGATATTGAAGCAGTCCATCCCCGGGAACAGGCGCGTAGCGCGGCCAATCATTTGTTCAAACAAAATACGGGACTTCACGCGACGCAGGAACACCAGGTTCATGATGGATGGGACGTCAATGCCCGTCGTCAAAAGGTCAACAGTAACGACGATATTCGGGAATTCTTCGTTTTTAAATTCCCGGATATGCTGTTCTTTATGGCGGTCATGGCCTGTAATTTTCATGATGGCATTCGCCGGCAAAGGCTTATCGGCTTGGGCGAAGGCCTCCTGCAGCAGGTATACAATCATATCGGCATGAGAATCACGGGCGGCAAAGATAAGCGTCTTGCCCAGTTCCCGATCCAGTGGGTCCAGCCGTTCTGCCAAGACATGACAGACGACACGATTAAAGGATTCTGTCACTACTTTCGTATTGAAAGCGTCGACATCAAAATCCATGTCGTCCGGTAACTGATATTTCTTGATAGACGCATCGGGCTCATGAAAGACTTCGACTTCCTCATCTTTCTGGAAATGGATACCCGCTTGGGAAAGTTCTGTCGTAATGACATAGGGCGCATTGTGATCCATCAGATAGCCATCGAGGACAGCCTGCCTGTAGGTATAACTGTAGACGGGATTGCCAAAGATGTTTACCGTATTCAAGGCCGGCGTCGCCGTCATACCGATAGCGACGGCGTCAAAGTAGTCGATGACACGGCGGTATTGACTGATATATTCACTGGGGTCGTAATGTTCCATTTCATCATCACTCATCTCGCGGTCTTCGAGATAGCCGCGATGGGCTTCATCGACGATAATGAAATCATACGTCCCCGGTGAAAGCTGTGGCAGTTCTTCTTCATTATTGAACAGCCGTTGTACCAGCCCTTGTACGGTAGCGATATGGATACGCGTATTGGCTTCCGGAGTCTTATCGCCATATTCTTTGACGCCATAAATACTACGGATGGACTGGCCATCCACCTTATTATCTTTGAGGGCATCTGCCGTCTGCTGTGCCAGGGACTGACGGTCCACGAGATATAAGATACGCCGGGCCCGCTTATTCTTAATCAGCCGGTACATCAGGGCTATGGCCGTACGCGTCTTCCCTGTGCCTGTTGCCATGGCCAGCAGGATACGATGCTTATGCTCGCCGATGGCTTTTTCGATTTCCTGAATGGCCAGCTTTTGATAATAGCGTCCGGCAAAATCAGGATAGTAGTTATCCTTTTGCAAGGCCGAATCTGCATCCTCTTCGGGCCGGGCCATTTCCTTCATTTTGATGTCATCCGGCGTCAGCCAGCTTTCAAGGGGACAGTCGGGATGATTTTTATTGCGCAGATCACGGAACCAGATGCCTGACTGGTTTTTCATTTGAGATAAATAAGGCCGGCCATTGGCACCGAATAAAAATACAGCACTATCCATGGCATAGGGTTTCCTCCCCTCAGCCACAACATCTCCTGCATTTTTTAGATGCTTATAGTAATCATAGGCCTGGTTCAGCGCATCTGCGGCTACCGGTTCTTCATACTTTTTCGCCTCAATGATACCTACAGCCCGTTCGCCATTGAAGAGGACATAATCAGCACGCTCTTTGCTATGAGGCAGCTTCCACTCGGCAATCGCCATATTATGGCCCTTGCGCGGAAGTGTCCCCTTTGTCCAGTTATTAAGCCTTTTACTATCCGCTTCCCAGCCGGCATCACGAAGCTGCTGATCGATGATTTCCCGTGTCTGTGCTTCGCTAAGCTTGTTCCTGGCGGCAAATTTCCTATTTTTACGCCGCCGTTCCGCGCGGACACTTTCGGATACCTCTACGGGCTGCGTATGCTGAAGCTTCTCGATTTCAGCCGTCAGCTGTTCGATTTTCTTTTGCTGATCGGCAACCATCGTCTGCTGATCCACAGGCTTCTGATACGGCTTTATATCAGCCTGGGTGAACGTTTCAAGGAACCAGCACCAGACAAAGAACGCTTCCCGGTCAATAGATAAGGCCACCTCAAGGGAGGGATAAAAATCAGCTTCATGAGCCGCTTTATTACGCAAACGGCGAATCCTGTCCAAAGCCGCCGTGACACTGGACGGATACTCATTACTCGATGCCTGCATACGCAAAATACGCTCATTCTGCTGTAAATTCCAATCCTTCATTCCATCTAAGCGGAAAATCAGTTTGGTCAGCTGTTCAGCAAAAGAGCCGAAAATCGTCAAACTGCTCTTGGCATCCGAATACATCAAGAGTTCTGCACTATCCGCTAATTTCGCCAAATTGGGATATTCTTTACTCTCAAAATTTGCCAATTTAACCATCCCTTTTCACTTATTTTGCCTCTTTGTCTATCGATCCGCAGTTTACACTTTTTAGACAGTTGAACCTCTCCCGCTTATAGAATCGGGAGATTCTTGAGAAGGTTGCTGTTTAAGTTTCCTCCTGAAATCAGGATAG
>NZ_JBHYRR010000049.1:0-9884 GCF_047974155.1 Megasphaera jansseni
TTTTCTGCATCATAGCTGCTGCCATCCTGCGTGACCTGATAATCCGTCAGTCCGGTAATGGAGACCGGCGTCGACACGTTGGCTACGTTCAGCTTCATCGTACCATTGGCCTTATCAATCGTACCGCTGGTCACATATTTGTCAGCTGCTTTCACTTCTTTCAACTGCGAGAAGTTAACAGCGTCAGAGTCATTCGTGCCTCTGGCCAGGTTGGTAATCTTCGTACCACCGGTCTTCGTTGCACTATCATAAGGAGTACCGCCCAAGGTAACGTTGTTTTTGTCAAAGCCAGTAGCCGTGCTGTCATACATAACAGCGCCTTTTAACTTTTCACCGAGTTCAGTAATGTTTGTCGTATTCCTTGTAATATTCTGGGTATTCTTCGTGACCTGATCATTGACTTCCGTCAGTTTGCTAGCGCTGGCTACGTCTTCCAGAGTAACTTCATTCCCAGCCGTATCTTTAACGATATAGCTGTCACCTTTCTTTTCTGCTTTTCCTTTAACCAAAGTAGTATTCGTAGCAGAAATCACATTGTCCTCACCGATATTTACATTGTCCCCAGCCGTGTAGGTGGTATCTGTATCAGTCGCAGAGATTTCATTACCGTTGATGGTAATATTATCCCCAGCCGTGTAGTTCTGACCAGTCTTGATGTTGTAGGTTTCACCATTAATTTTAAGGCCGGTAATATCCGTTGTACTTTCCGTCGCTTTGATAGCTTCTACTTTCGAGCCTGTCGTGAAGGTCTTAGAAACTTCTTGTCCATTCGTCGTGTTGGAAATACTAACATAGGTGTCATGACCACCTGTGCCGCCACCATTAGTAATGGTCAACGTTCCATCGACAGCCGGACTGCTCGTGCCATCACCGTTACGCATGAGAGAAATAGTTGCCGAGGAAGCATCCGTGCTCATATCTACAGACTTAATATCGTTGTGATAGAGTGCAAAGTCATTGTCCCGCAAGACGTTTAGGTCTTTCTGGTATTCGGCTACCCGGTAGGTATCCATCGTAGCACCAGCGTCATTGACTTCAGCGCCCCAATAGCTATAATAATTACCATCAGATTTTTTGACAGTCATCAAAACTTCATTATTTTTCCCAAAGACCGTTCCTGTATAAACGTCAGATCCCGAAGCATTAGTGAAGACACCGATTTCTCCATCAATGACATAAATATTGCTATAATCGACAACTTTTCCATTATACGTATATGCGTTAAGGGTAGCATTCCAAGCTAATTTAGAACCTGCATCCGTAGTTCTGACAAAGCCCCTGGGCTTTCCATTATTAGAAATCAAGTCAGCGTATCCGTTGCGATAATTCGAATCACTGACGACGCCTTTCCAACTGGAGTCTTTGACGATGTAATCCCAGCTGCCGGCAACCTCTGTCCCGCCGGAATTGGTAACACCTGCGTAAGTCCCGGCATTGACTTGCTGCAACGTTTCACCAACATTGGTCGTCACATTCGTTTGGACATGGGTCGAAGTAACGCTTTCTAAGATATCCGACGGTTTGGCATTCGCATCACCTGTCCAGCTAACATCAGCCCGACGACCATTACTCGATAACGACGTATAAGGCTGGCCATCGACCATAGTCAACGAATAGCCTTCGCGAACCCAATAATAAACAGGTCGTCCAGCACTATCAGTTACACCAGAATTAACCTTAATATACTTTTGTCTACCAAACGTTGTAACTGTTTGCCGCTTTCCATTGATTCGTTCATATGTCTCATTCTGGTTATTAGAACTATCATATTTTAATGCGACATATTGATTCATGGCTGTCGTTGCACCCGTATCCGCCGCGTACGCTGGAGCCACTCCGCTTCCTAAAGCCGTCATTCCGCAGAGCGCCAGTACGGTCAAGGTAACTTTCAAACTCGAAGACTTGCCATTCGATGTGCTATGTCTGCCCGATTTCGAGCTAATCAGTTCGGATCCAACTACGTAACAATTGCGAACTGTATTCCATACTACCTTATAAATCTTATTCATAAATCTCCGCCTCCTTGTTCTTAGCATCGCATATATTAACGTGAACAGCATTTAATTACTTTTCTATTGTATATACAATGACTTTCCTTGCTTAGCGTGTAATATAAAATTCTTTTGTTGAATATGATACTTTCGTATGCTCTTTAGCTTATTCCAACAAAATCATCCGCTTTTATCATCTTTTACCTTTTGTTTTTAAGATGACATTTTCGGATTTCATATATCACACAGCAAGATAATTTATCTATTTGCATTATACGATGTAATTTTGATGACAAGACGGATTTGTCGCAAAACGACGTTTTTTTGACGCAAGCGGTCATTTATGTAATTAAAAGAAAATGATAATCATATATTAGGGCCTAATGGCCGGGAGTAAAGCCGTTCATCGAATGTGGACCTGACGGCCCCGCAGGTCGCAGGCCGCAGTTCGCAGGTCGCAGGCCGCCTTGGACTCAAATGCCGCTTCGCGGCAACAGACTCAAAAGAACAACATCGCCTCGAACGACCCTCGGCTCGTATAAAATGCCCCAGTCGGGGCCGTTTTTTTGCGAACTGCGACCGGCCACCTGCGAACTGCGTTCATTTCACGAGTCTGTCGCGGCGGAACGCCGCATTTGATTCCGAAAAAAAGCCGTGGCTCGTTGTTCGTGATTCGTAGCTCGTAAAAGCCTGCCATCATACTCGAATAGGCTGTGCTCGAATCTCACAGCGGGACGCACAAGGCTCCCTTTATAGGGGAGCTGGCCGCCAAAGGCGGTCTGAGAGGTTAAAGGGCGGCCCCTACGCACAAGGCCGTTGGCCGTGTATTTTTTTACGGTCCGCAGGACCAAGGCGACCTGCCATCTGCGGCCTGCGAACTGCGCTCATTTCATGAATCTGTCGCGGCGGGACGCCGCACATAATCCCGATTTATGGTATAATATCAACGTTGCTCTCCCCTATACTGAGCAGGTAAGGGGGTGTTACTCTTGAACAAACTCACAAACTTTCTAATGGCTGTCATGGCTAGCGTAGTCTCTTACTACCTATGCAAGTGGTTAGACACCATTATTGCCCTTATGAGCAACTAGCCCCAGTGTGTTCCTGTCGAGCACCACAAAAAGAAAACCCCCAGAGATTCCGCCTCTGGGGGTTTTCGTGTTACAATTGAACAAACTCAAAACTTCTACACTTATTATAATGAAATCAACTAATCCTGTCAATTCTCAACTCACGGCTGACGGCCCTGCGCTCTCCCCCATCGCCTGTATGCGATACCGTAGGGGCCGCCCAGATCCATTCTACCCCGTCAATGCAGGAGACGATTTCCTGGACAGATGGCAGCGGCGGGCGGCCCGCTACGCTCGGAGGGTTTCCCGAAGCGTCGTTGTCAGTTTGAGTCTGTCACGGCGGAACGCCGCATCTGAATCCGAGGAAATGCCGTGGCTCGTGGCTTGTTGTTCGTAGCTCGAAAAAGCTTGCCATCATATAAGAATAGGTTATAGTCGAATATCACAGCGGGACGCCGCATCTGAGTCCGAAAAAAGGCCAGGCATGATAGTCTATGCTTTCACGCCTGGCCTCTCACCAACTAAATCCCATATTCCTTGAAAAGTTTTTCACGAAAATCAACATCAGCAGCCGCTTTGTTCGCATCGTCGTAACGATTTTCTTTAAATAAAAGGCTCATCAACATTCCAAGTCTCTCTTCGCCTTCTTTACGGCCTTTGGCCTCTCCCTCTTCAAAGGCATCGCGATGGTCTGAATTATAGTCGAGGATGGCGAGTTCGCGGTTGATGTAGGCCAGGCGTTCGGCGTCATTCTGAAGGAAGGTCCGAGCGGCATCTACGGCTTTATGGATGGCTTCATCGCTCATAATCAGTTCCCCTCCTTCTAATCTACACATATGAACAAGACAAGCCCTATCATACTGACGGGTCGCCCACGGGCGACCCCTACGATGGTATGAGCTGGTTAGCAAAGTACGCCAGCCAGCGTTCCATTTTCTTCATGACTACAAACTATAAATTAAATCAATTTATTTTGCTTGGCAATATCGGCAATGACTTGCAAGGATAGATTGGTATACTGAGCAATTTTTTCAAAGGGTACACCATCTTTCAGCATTTCCAATACATCCTCTTGTTTACCCAAATCCCAACCACGTTTTTCTCCACGTTTTTCAATACCTTCACTCAGGTTACACATTGCTGCCACTCCTTTCTCCAAATGCGGTGTCATTGTTACGTTAAACTCTTTCGCCAATAATTTCTGCTTTTCTTGGGAGCTGATGTTATCCAAGAGCAGCATATTCAGCAATCGCAAAATGCCTTTTAGCTGCTTATAACCCTTGCTGCCCAAACAG
The DNA here is from genome assembly GCF_047974155.1 of Megasphaera jansseni. NCBI lineage: Bacteria > Bacillati > Bacillota > Negativicutes > Veillonellales > Veillonellaceae > Megasphaera > Megasphaera jansseni. The sequence continues at coordinate 4,357 of NZ_JBHYRR010000049.1, forward strand.
ACCAAGACGATATTGATTAAATCGTAATGGCTCCGCTCGGCCTGTGCATGACCCATTAAATGTTCTTCCGTGAGCCGATATCTTGAAATATTGTACTCCCATTTTTTCGTTGGCATCGTACAAATCCAGATGGAATAGATCTTCTGGATTTTTTCATAATGAGACTTCACAAAAACCGTGCCATACTGGCTGGAAATCATACGGCCGCAATAGTAAACGGCCCGCTTTAGTAGCGGATAACCCGGATTGAAATCGTTTTGCGCTTCCAGGTTGATGATAAGCTGGATGCGCTTTCCATCCACGGGAGCTGCGGCATGGAAACGGATGTCGTAATACACCGTTCCTTCTGTTTTGGATTTGTCTTCCGTCTGCTCACTTTCGATGCGTGGTGAAATAGCTTCCGGTTCCACGGCAATGCGGCTGATACTCGGTTTGCCCTGGATATAGCGCCGCGCAATATCCTGCAAACTACAATCCTTGAATTCTTCCGTGCAGGCCTTGAGGATATGGGCCATGATTTCCCGTTCCGAAAGGACCCACTTGCACGCCTCGTCATACGCTTTCTTTTGCGCTTTGGCCTGTTGTGCCGAATCGGACATGATGTCACACCTCCAGATTCACTTTTATTGTATAATAATCATTCCCGCTCCGCAATAGAACGGCTTCTAATTCCATCATACACCACAAAACAGGGCTAGCTAAAAATTCTAATCGTTTTCTAATCGTTTTTGAATTAAATCCAAAATTTTTAAGGAAACGTTAATGTTTGGGCCTGGCGGCCGGGGGAAAGGCCGTTCGTCGTTCAGCGAACTGCGGTCTGCGTCTTTTCCATGCTATAATAAGGTTACCATGCTGAGAGAGGAGTCATCATCATGAATGAAGAGATTGAACAATATGTACGGGAGCACGGCCGTGATTTTATGGAATGGCTTTGCGATATTATTTCGATTCCATCACCGACGGGCCACGAGCAAGCCAAAAGTGAATGGATATTGCGCCATTTACACCAATGGGGGGCTGTGGATGCATATCGCGATGAAGCAGGAAACATCCTCTATCCCTGCCATATAAAAAGCGGTGAAAAGGTCGCCCTTTACACCGCGCATATGGATACGGTATTCCAAGATTTACAGGAAATACCGATCCGTCGAAATGGCAATATCCTGTTTGCGCCGTCGTGCAGTGACAACAGCGCCAGCATTGCCGGACTCTTATTTATCATTAAAATGTTCCATGACTTGCAGCTCACACCGCCACAAGGTCTGCTCTTCGCCTTTGATGTCGGCGAAGAAGGGCTGGGCAACCTCAAAGGGATGCGCCAGGTCATGGCAGATTGGCACGACCGCATTGCCGAAGTCGTGGCTATCGATTGTACTTTTGATACGTTCGTGACGACCGCCGTCGGTTCCCGGCGCTATGCTGTCGCCATCGAGGCGGCCGGCGGCCACAGCTGGATGCATTTCGGCCGGACCAACGCCATCGCCGAGGCAGCAGACATCATCAGCCAGCTCTATCACTTATCCGTACCCGTCAGCCCAAAGACGACGTACAATGTCGGTACAATTACAGGCGGCACGACGGTCAACTCGATTGCATCCCAGGCGGCATTTACTGTCGACTTGCGTTCAGAAAATGCCGATGAACTGGATAAACTGGATCAGTCATTCCAATCCATCTTGAAGGGTGCGGAAAAGGAAACGGTCCATATCCAAATAGAACCGCTTGGTGAACGGCCTTGCAGCCGCCTGAACCAAAATCCCCTGGCAGACCGCATCACGGCTATCCGCCAGCGTCACGGCCTGCCGACGCCGTGCATTGCCGGCAGTACGGATGCCAATATCCCCATGAGTCAGGGCATCCCGGCCATTTCCTTCGGCTTCTGCCGCAGCCGTGGCGAGCACACGTTGCAGGAATCGCTGGATATCGACACTTTCCTTCCCGGCATGATCCAAATGCTGGAATTCATAGGGCTATAAGGGTTTCACTTTGCCGCCGTCTTTCAGGGTAATCGTCTTGCCATGGAGCCAGGCATTGGCTTCGTTGTTCTTGTCATAGTAAATGGTATAGCCGTTGCTGTGGATGTTGCTCATCGTCCGGTCATCATCGGTCAAGGCCGATACGTACGATTTACCTGTTACATCCCAAACGGAAGTGGCGTCGAGGGACAACGAGGCGGTCTTCGCCGTATGTTTCGGATTCATGGCCCCGCTCCACGTCGAATGGTCCGTCAGATGGACCGATACGGTACTGATGGAATTGGCCACGATGTTGCCCTGGAGAGCCTGTTGGGACGCTGTAAAATCGAAGTCACCGCCATTGCTGCCTTTATTACCCCAGCGGTCGCTGGTCACTTCGATAAGGTTCGGGTTCTTCGTCGATTCAATGACGGTATTACTGAGGTTGGCGACAGCTTTCGTATTGGTTACATAGAACATAGCCCCATCGGAATAATTGCGCAATGTCGAATTACGGGCCGTAAAAGAAGCCGTCCCCGTGCCGGCATCGCCAGAAAAGCTCTGATAGAGCATGACGCCGTGGCTGACGCAGCCTGTGAGGACATCGTTTTCGACAATGATTGAATTCTTCCCTTCAACGCAGGCGATTTCGCTGCCTTTGGCCACACCTGTGCTGTTAGTCAGGACAATGTTGCCCGTCGAATAAATGACCGGGCTGCCTTTTCCGCTCGTCGAAAGCGTGCTATCCGTCACGTAAACATTGCCTTCGCCCCGGTCCGTTGCCAGTGAGGCACAATGAGCACCGGCCGTGGAAATCGTTACGTGTTCACCATGGATAGTCCCGCCATAGGTCGCATCAAGGCCACGGGAGGAATTCCCCTGCGTCTTGATCTGGGTATTCTTTACCGTGACGTCAGTCTTCTTGCCGGTCGCAAAGACGGCATTAGCCCCTTCGGCCTGCGACGTGATAGCCACGTTGTTCAGCTTGGCCTTGCTCTGAGAAGCCAGGAAAACGGCGTTCTGCCCATTGAAATTGCTGCCGTCGCCGCTCGTCGTATCGCCAGTCTTGATGAGGTTGACCGTATCCAGGGTTACATCGGCCCCTTGTTCAGCCAGGACGACATTCTGGTCAGAACCACTGGCCAGGATCGACTTGTTGGCCAGGGTCTGGGCCGTACCGGTAATGCGCTGGGCGGCAGTAAATTCAGATAAAGATTTCCCGGCCTGCCCCTGCGGCGGCATCCCTTGCGGCGGATTCCCCTGCGGAGGAGCACCCTGCGGCATCGCCCCCGAAGGCGGTGACGGCGGCATGGCCCCATCCTTCGCCAGGGCCAGAGAAGCAGAAAGGCTCATCGCCAGACTGAGCATGATGATAGTAAATTTAGAATATCTCATAACCATCGCTCCTTTGCGGTTAGAACTGTTTGGATTGACTAAAAGTATAGTCCCAAATTCTAACAACCAGCTAAAGCAATGAGCACATTTTGGACACAAAAAAAGGAGCTGCCGCATCGCGACAGCTCCTTTTATCGTAGGGGCGACCACGCGGGGCGCCCCCTACAAAAGCCGGACTGCAGACACCTTTTCTATCAGGCGAGGCCTATCGTGCGTTGGCTTCGCCACGGAAAATGGTGCCGCGGCTGGCGTCAACGGTGACGACTTCGCCGTTTTCCAGGGTATCGGCTGCGTGAGCTGCGCCGACGACGGTCGGGATGCCGAGGGTAATGGCGACGATAGCCGATTCGCTGGTAAGGCCGGCTTCTTCAGAAACGATAGCGCTGGCCCGTTTCATATAATCGACGAAATCAGCACGGGCCGAACGGAGCACGAGGATGCAGCCATCGGTGAAGTTCTTTTCCAGGTCTTCTTTGGAATCGGCGACGCAGACTTTGCCGATGGCCGAGTTACGGCCGATGCCAGTACCGCGGAGGAGGACATCCCCGACGACCTGGACGCGGATCATATTGGTCGAACCGGCTTTGGCAACGGGAACACCGGCCGTCAGGACGACGAGGTCGCCGGCTTTGATGAGGTCGTTGTCGAGAGCTGCAAAGATAGCATTGTCGACGACAGCATCGGTATCGCTGGCTTCTTTACCGACGACGGCCTGAACGCCCCAGTTGAGCTGCAAGCGGCGGACGATGGCTTCATGCGGCGATACAGCCACAATCGGGCAGGCCGGCCGGAACTTGGAAATCATCTGGGCTGTGCCGCCGCGTTCTGTCGAAGCGATGATAGCAGCAGCATGAAGGTCCTTGGCAATCTTAACGACAGCTTTACCGATGGATTCTGTCGTCGTAGCCGATTCAGCATCGACGTCTTCATAGGATTTCGGTGTGAAGTTGCTTTCTGTAAAGGTTGCAACACGGGCCATGGTTTCAACGGCTTCTACCGGATAGAGGCCGCCAGCCGTTTCACCGCTGAGCATGATGGCGTCCGTGCCGTCGAGGATAGCGTTGGCAACGTCGCTCGTTTCCGCACGAGTCGGACGCGGATTGTTGCACATCGATTCCAGCATCTGCGTAGCCGTAATGACCGGTTTGCCCGCAGCCTGACATTTATGGATGAGGACTTTCTGGAGCATCGGGACTTCTTCAGCCGGGACTTCGACGCCGAGGTCGCCGCGGGCTACCATGATGCCGTCGCTCATCTTGATGATGTCGTCGATGTTGTTGACAGCAGCCTGACATTCGATCTTGGAGATGATTTTCATGTGGCTGTCATGTTTTTCCAAAATCTTGCGAATCGTCAGGACATCTTTGCCGCGCTGGATAAAGGAAGCGGCAATCCAGTCCAGGTTCATGCGGCAGCCGAATTCGATATCATCGGCATCGGTTTCAGAAACAGCCGGCAGATTGATGGCAATACCCGGTACGGCAACGCGCTTGCGGTCGCTCATCTTGCCGCTGTTGAGGATTTTCGTGTGGATGTCTTCGCCTTCGACGCTGACAACTTCCAAGTTGACCAGGCCGTCCGACAAGAGGATATGGTCGCCAGCTTTGACGTCCTGCGGTAATTCTTTATAGTTCATGGAGGCGATGGTTTCGTCGCCTTCTACGTCACGGGCCGTCAAGGTGAAGTCTTTGCCGGCTTCCATCATGATCGAACCATTTTTAAATTTGCCCAAACGGATTTCCGGGCCTTTCGTGTCGAGGAGCAGTGCAACCGGGATACCCAGTTTCTGAGAGGCAGCGCGGACCATGTCGATGCGCTGTTTATGTTCTTCATGAGAACCATGGGAGAAATTAAAGCGGGCAACGTTCATGCCGGCTTTAATCATCTTTTCGATAATTTCCGGGGTATTGGAACTGGGGCCTAAGGTGCAGACGATCTTTGTTTTTTTCAGCATAGAGATTTCTCCTTTTCTACTCACGTACACGTAACGATTGACATTTCTGTTCCAGGTGGTACACTTTTTGTCCCACTAGTGCAATATACAGCTATTGCTCACTGCGATTGTACCGTATTCCCCACGATAATGCAAGGATTAGTTGTGTAATTGAACCTCTCCCGCTTATAGAAGCGGGAGATTCTTGAGAAGGTTGCTGTTTAAGTTTCCTCCTGAAATCAGGA
>NZ_JBHYRR010000004.1:0-119463 GCF_047974155.1 Megasphaera jansseni
TCCCATACGACAAACGATGAACGACCTACGATCAACGTAAAAAGAGGCTGTCTTAATGCGACAGCCTCTTTTTTTAGTGGTTAGTGGCTAGTTGTTAGTGGTTAGCAGATGATTTAAATTTAAAGCACTCTATAAGCACTCTATATAACAAAAAAGCCGCGTACTTGCGGTACACGGCCTTCTTCAAACACTAAAACTAGAGGAGAGCCGATGTCCCACCACCGAGCTATCTCTATTTTTATCATAAATGTACGATGAATGTACGATAAATGTACGATAAATCAAGTGGATTCTCGTCCTGATTATCCAAGTAAATCCTGTTCGTCTTTGTGGCGGCGGAACCAGGCGTCGGCGTAGGAGCAGCTGGTGGCCGTTTTTTTGTGGCGCCGCCGGATTTCGTCGGCTGCGGCCTTGACGAGTTTGGCTGCGGCACCTTGGCCGCGCAGACTGTCGTCGACAAAGGTATGGACGATGTCGTAATTGCCGTCTTCCCGTTCGACGAAGTCCACTTCTGCTACGACCGTCCCTGCTTCATTTTCCATCCAGATTTTATTGGGTCCATATTGTAATTCCATGGTGATTTCTCCTTTACATCGTGATTTCTACAATCTGTCCATTGTGGACCGGGCGGCTGCGGCGGAAAGCAGCCATGTATTCTTCTACGGGCCTGCCCGGATTTTCATAGACCAAGAGCAGGTTGCGGATAAACTGGGCATGCGTAAAGACCAGGATGAATTGTTCCGGCCGCCGCTGCAGCAGAGATAAAGTCCGTTCAATGCGCCCGATGAGCTGGCGATAACTTTCCGCCCCTTCGCCGTCGACATAGTCCGGGTCGAGTCTGCGCCAATAATTGATGACCCGCGGCCGCCGCTGCTGCGATGTCGTCCCGACACACGTCGCCGGTGCCAAATAAACAAATTCATGGACACAATCCCAAATCCCCGTCACCGTATCGGGAAACCGCCCGATCGTACACATGGCCGTCTGCTGCGCCCGGAGATACGGCGATGTGACAATCAGGTCCGGTTTTCTGGGAATCTGTAAGGCCAAGGCCTGCGCCTGCTTAAGCCCCAATTCCGACAAGGGAATATTGCGATGATCCTGCGTCGCTTCGCCGGCATTGGCAATACTTTCGCCATGACGGATGAGCCATATTCTCTTCACACTATCACCTGCTTTTTTTCTTTTATTTTATCACAAAAAAAGGAGGATTTGAAAGGCAACCTCTCCGGCCTGGCGGCCACCTCCCCTATGAGGGGAGGCTTTCCCACTGGCTCTCCTCATAGGAGAGCTGTCAGCGCCAGCTGACTGAGAGGTTGCTTTTTGATCACCAGGAACATCCTTTATGCTCACTGACGTATTGATGAATAGTTTGGCAAACTCCGCTAAAATTTTTATGGATATCCAAATTGGTAAAACGGATGACCGTCAATCCATAGGATTCCAATACAGCTGTCCGTTCCTGATCTGACTTCATACCGGTTTCATCGTAGTGCTGCCCACCGTCTAATTCGATGACGAGCCCTGCTTCTTTGCAATAGAAATCGGCAATATAATTACCAATTCGTCGTTGTTTATAAAATTTCACTGGATACGTCCGTAAAAAGTCATACCATAAGTGACGTTCTTCTTTGGTCATATTTTTCCTTAATGAACGGGCAAATGATATATTTTCTTTAGAATAGGGAAGCGTTTTCATAGAACCTCCTTTTACTGCAACCTCTCCGGCCTGACGGCCACCTCCCCTATGAGGGGAGGCTTTCCCAATGGCTCTCCTTATAGGAGAGCTGTCAGCTCAGGCTGACTGAGAGGTTGCTTTTTGATTATTGATAGACATTGGTGAACTGCAACCTCTCCGGCCTGGCGGCTACCTCCCCTATGAGGGGAGGCTTGGTTCCCGAGGCGATGTCGTTCTTTTGCGTCTGTTGCGGCTCTGCCGCATCGGAGTCCGAGTATACGAAAACAGGGCCGCCTTTTCGGCAGCCCTGTTTTCGGGTGTGTATATGGCATTAGCGTGTTTTAACTATTTGTCAGCCAATTCCTTATAGGTTTCGTATTTCTTCTTAGCAAATTCTTCGGCCTTGGCAAAGAGTTCTTCGGCGATGTCCGGGAAGGTTCTCGTCAGGGCAGCGTATCTCGTTTCGCCCATGAGGTATTCGCGGAAGGACTGCTTCGGTTCTTTGGAGTCGAGGATGAAGGGGTTCTTGCCTTCTTTCTTAAGCAGCGGGTTGTAGCGATAGAGGTGCCAGTAACCGCAGTCTACGGCGCGTTTCATTTCGTGCTGGGCATTGCCCATGCCGCCTTTGATGCCGTGGTTGATGCACGGTGCATAGGCGATGATGATGGACGGGCCATTGTAGGCTTCTGCTTCTTTGATGGCTTTGATGAGCTGGTTCGGGTCGGCGCCGAGGGCGACCTGGGCGATGTAGATGTGGCCATAGGTCATGAGCAGGCGGCCCAAGTCTTTCTTATTGAACTTGCGGCCCGATGCAGCGAACTGGGCAACCGCACCGATTGGCGTAGCTTTCGACGACTGACCGCCGGTGTTGGAGTAGACTTCCGTGTCGACAAGCATGATATTGACGTTGGCGTTCATAGCCAGGACGTGATCCAGGCCGCCGTAGCCGATATCGTAAGCCCAGCCGTCGCCGCCATACATCCAGATAGTCTTCTTGATGATGTGTTCTTTATGAGCCAGGATTTCTTTCTGCAGGTCCGCAGCCCGGCCGGTGAGATGAGCGGCCATCAATTCTTTGATGTACGTCCGGCTGATGCCTTCCGTGACTTCGCCTTCGTTAGGAACGCCGATGGAGTCGAGCCAAGCTTTGATGGCGTCGTGGAGGGCACCGTCGGTCAGGCCCATGAGTTCTTCCGATTTGATGCGGATAGCATCGCGCTGCTGTTCCATGGACAGGGACATGCCGAGAGCGAATTCTGCATTGTCTTCAAAGACCGAGTTCGACCAGGCCGGCCCGAAGCCTTCGCAGTTCGTCGTGTACGGGATGCTGGGCATGGCCGAGCCCCAAGCCTGGGTACAGCCCGTAGCATTGGCAACGATCATGCGCGGCCCGAAGAGCTGGGTCAGAATCTTCATGTATGCCGTTTCTGTACAGCCTGCACAGGCGCCGTTGAATTCGAGGAGCGGCTGATGGAACTGGCTGCCTTTGACGGAGAATTTATCGAGAGTCGTATGTTTTTCAGGGAGTGTCTGGGCATAATCCCAGTCGGCGCTTTCATGACGCTGCGTTTCCAGCGGTTTCATGGTCAGGGCCTGAGCCGGGCAGGCATTGACGCAGGCACTGCAGCTGTAGCAGTCGAGCGGCGAAACCTGGATGCGGAATTCATAGTCTTCCAGCCCCTTGCCAATGGCTTTCTTGGTCTTGAAGTCAGCCGGAGCCTTGGCTTTTTCGTCAGCCGTTACCAGATACGGACGGATAGCGGCGTGCGGGCAGACCAGGGAGCAGCGGTTACACTGGACGCATTTTTCCAGATCCCATTCAGGGACGGTCGATGCGATGCCGCGTTTTTCATATTTCGTTGTGCCCAGGGGATAGGAACCGTCAGCATAGGGAACGAATTCGCTGACCGGAATGGTATCGCCGAGCTGTAAGTTAGCCGGTTCGACGACTTTCTTGATGAATTCCGGAATATCGCGGGTATCGGCAACGATGGGATCGGACGGCAGGTCTTTCCATGCTTCTGGTACGGCGACTTCGACGATATCCGAAATACCGCGGTCGACGGCAGCCTGGTTCATGGCGATGACTTGTTCGCCCTTGGCCAGATAGGTCTTGGCAATGGCGTCTTTCATGTATTTTACGGCGTCATCGATGGGCAGGATGTTAGCCAGTTTGAAGAAAGCTGCCTGCAGGACCGTATTGGTGCGGTTGCTGCCCAGGCCGATTTCTTCGGCAATCTTAGTGGCATTGATGATATAGAAGCGGACGTGCTTGGATGCGAGCTGGCGTTTTACTTTATTGCTGAGGTGGCTGGCGACGTCGTCTTTATCCCAGCTGCAGTTGAGCAGGAAGATGCCGCCGTCCTTGATTTCACTGACAATATCGTAAGTCCCCATGTAGGCCTGTTTATGGCAGGCCAGGAAGTCCGCCGATTTGATATAGTACGTAGCCCGGATTGGGTTCTTGCCAAAGCGCAGGTGCGACTTGGTGACGCCGCCGGATTTCTTGGTATCGTATTCAAAGTAAGCCTGGACATACATATCCGTGTTGTCGCCGATGATTTTGATGGAGTTCTTGTTGGCGCCAACCGTACCGTCCGAACCAAAGCCCCAGAACTTGCAGCTGATGGTCCCTTCCGTATCGACGGTGATAGGTACGTCGGCCAGGGAATGATGGGTAACGTCGTCGATGATGCCCAGTGTGAAGTGGTTCTTCGGCTGGAGCGATTCCATGTTGGTGAAGACGGCGTTGATCGATGCCGGCGGTACGTCTTTCGACGACAGACCATAGCGGCAGGCCAGGACAGTGACGTCCTGTTTGACGTGGGACATGGCTGCACAGACATCTTCGTAGAGCGGTTCGCCCAGGGCGCCCGGTTCTTTCGTGCGGTCCATGACCGTAATCGTGCGGACCGTATCCGGCATGGCCTTCATGAAATGTTCCAGCGAGAACGGACGATAGAGGTGGACCTGGATGAAGCCGACTTTCTTGCCTTCTTTGCAGAGCTTGTCGATGGTTTCCTGGATGGCCCCGGTGACAGAACCCATGGCGATGACGACGTGTTCTGCGTCGGGAGCGCCGTAGTAATCGAAGAGATGGTACGGACGGCCCGTCAGTTCGCTGATCTGGTCCATGTAATCCTGGACGATATAAGGCAGGCGCTGGTACCAGGGATTATTGGCTTCGCGGGACTGGAAGAACATGTCCGGGTTGGTAACGGTACTGCGCATGACCGGATGTTCCGGGTTCAGGCCGGTGTGTTTGAAATGATAGAGGGCATCGCGGTCGATGAGTTTGCCCAGTTCTTCAGCCGGCAGCATCTTGATCTTCTGGATTTCGTGGGATGTACGGAAGCCATCGAAGAAGTGCATGAACGGCACGCGGCCTTTGATGGTCGACAGATGGGCAACGGCTGCCAGGTCGGCACATTCCTGGACACTGGCGCTGCAGAGCATGGCCCAGCCGGTGTTGCGACAGCCCATGACGTCGGAATGGTCGCCGAAGATGGACATGGTGTGGGTCCCGACGGTACGGGCGGCGATGTGCAGGACGACCGGTTTCAATTCGCCCGACAGGCGGTGCATGACCGGAATCATCAACATCAGGCCCTGCGATGCCGTAAAGGACGAACAAAGGCTGCCCGTTTCAGAAGCACCATGGACGGCACCGATAGCGCCGGCTTCGGACTGCATTTCGACTAATTTGACGGGCTGGCCGAAGAGGTTCTTGCGGCCATTGGCCGACCAGACGTCGACGTGTTCTGCCATCGGCGACGACGGTGTAATCGGGTAAATCGTAGCGACTTCAGTAAAGTTGTACGCAACGTCAGCCGCAGCTTCGTTGCCGTCTAAGGTTTTCACGATCTGTTTAATCATAAGAGACACTCCCTTTTCTGCTATTCAAAGATAATTCATCCGGATTCGTATAACGTTTAACGCTTTCTGTACTTTTAGTATAGCCGCTAGTGATATAAAAGTCAAGCATACTGTTTATGCTATTTTATCATCGAAATGGTTATGGTTATACGTTTTACGCGCATATAGGAGAGGGTGGGGAGTGGCTCGTGGTTCGTGGCTCGTGGTTCGTGGCTCGTGGCTCGTGGTTCGTGGCTCGTGGCTCGTGGCTCGTGGCTCGTGGTTCGTGGCTCGTGGTTCGTGGCTCGTGGCTCGTGGTTCGTGGCTCGTAGTTCGTGGTTCGTGGCTCGTAGGGGCCGTCTCAAAGGGCGGCCCGCCTACCCGCCTATGGGTACGTGGTCAGTTTACAAAAAAGGGGCTGTCGCATGTGCGACAGTCCCTTTTTGAGTATTAAGTTTGTAGTGGAAAATCAACCTCTCAGACCGCCTTCGGCGGCCAGCTCCCCTATCAGGGGAGCCGCGGGACGCCCCTGCGAATGCGACCTGCGACCTGCGGGACGCCCTTTGGGTGTCCCCTACTAGTACCAACGGGTCATGGGCAGGTCGTTTTTGGTGCCTTTGGTCATGAGGAGCTGGTGGATGTCGATATTGCCGATGTAGAAGGATACGGCGCAGCCGCAGAGATAGAGGTCCCACATGCGGGCAAATTCTTCGCCACGGGCAGCGATGACTTCATCGCGGACGTTCTGGAAGTTATTGAACCAGCACATGAGGGTCTTATAGTAGTGGCGGCGCAGGCTTTCGACGTCGATGACCTGGAAGTCGTTGTCGTAAGCGAGGCTGACGATTTCGCGGAGCGACGGCAGCGTTCCGCCCGGGAAGATGTATTTGCGCATCCACGGATTGCCGATGCTTTCATCGTGGCCGCTGATGTAATGGAGCAGGAACATGCCGCCGTCTTTCAAGAGGTGGCTGGCCGTTTCCATATACAGCGGATAGTTGGAGCGGCCGACGTGTTCCAGCATACCGACGCTGACGATGCGGTCGTACTGGCGGCCTTCGGCGACGAGGTCACGGTAATCGATGAGGTCGATCTGTACCAAGTCCTGGAGACCCAGCTTTTCAATACGTTCCTGGCCTTTTTTCCACTGTTCTTTACTGAGCGTGCAGCCATAGCCTTTGACGCCGTATTTCTTGGCAGCTTCAATGAGCAGGTAGCCCCAGCCGCAGCCGATATCGAGGAGCGTCATGCCTTCTTTGAGGTAGAGTTTTTCCAGGATATAGTGTACTTTATTGTGCTGAGCCTGTTCGAGGCTGTCGTCTTCATTCTTGAAGTATGCGCAGGAATAGCTCATGGACGGATCGAGCCATTTGGCATAGAAGTCGTTGCCCAAGTCGTAGTGGGACGAAACCTGTTTCTTCTGGGCCGATTTCGATTCCGACGGATAGAGGATGCGTTTGAACAAGGATTTATCCAGCGAGAACTGGCTCGTCTGGGATAAGAAGCAGCGAAGAGCTGTGAACAAATCGCCTTCAATTTCGACATCTTTGCGCATGTAGGCTTCGCCCAAGGCCAGCGACGTCGACGCCAGCAATTCTTTTTTCGGAATGTCCTTATGGATAACAACGTTGAACAACGGCTGGCCTTCGCCAATGGTGTAGGTTTTGTCGTGAAGTTGTACCGTAAAGCAATGTTTATCGAAGCGACGTAAATAATGAATCATAAAATTATCTAAGATATGCATAGATTACTCCCTCACTTTTATAAAATAGTTTCTGTCCGGGCGATGCCGCAGACGACGTTTTCCAGTACCATCATCGTCGTCACGGCGCCAACACCGCCCGGCACGGGCGTCACGGCCCCGGCTACGGCAGCCGCTTGGTCAAAAGCGACGTCACCGACGGTCTTGCCATCGACGCGGTTGATGCCGACATCGATGACGACAGCGCCGGGTTTTATCATATCGCCTGTCACCAAACCGGCTTTCCCGGCAGCGGCGATGACCAAGTCTGCCCGGCGGCAGACGGCTTTCAGGTCCTTCGTGCGCGTATGACAGTGCGTGACCGTGGCGTTGCGGTTCAGACAGAGCTGGGCCAGTGGTTTCCCGACGACATTGCTGCGGCCGATGATGGCTACCTCCTTGCCGCTCAGAGAAATATGGTAATAGTCGAGGATGGCAATGACCGCCCGCGGCGTACAGGGAACGAATCCCGGCCGTCCCGTATACAAATGGGCGATATTGACATCGGTCAGGCCATCGACGTCTTTCTTCGGGTCGATGCAGTCGATGATGCGCTGGCTGTTCAAGTGACGCGGCAGGGGCATCATGGGCAGGATGCCGAAGACAGAAGCCTGGTCGTTGAGCTTATCGATGAGCGATAAGATTTCTACTTCACTGACCGAAGCCGGTTCCTGATAGATTTCTGCCTTCAAGCCGACAGCCCGGGCCGTCTTCTGCATGGATCTGGCATACATAGCCGACGGCGCATCATCGCCGACGAGGATGATGGCTAATTCCGGCTGGATATGGAGTTCTTCCTGGATATCGGCCAGGCGGCGTTCCACCCGCTCGCGATGAAATGCGGCCACTTCCCGGCCGTTGAGTAATTGCATAACTAGTTCCCCCTGTTGTTCTATGGATTCCGTTTGAAAATAACGGTGACATTACTGCCCTGTGGTGCATAACTGCCCGCCTGTGGCGATTGCTGGATAGCTTTCCCCATCCCCTTGGGGATAAAGCCTAAGCCCGCTTCATTGAGCCAGTCATTGACTTCCCTTGTACTCCAGCCAATGAAGGACGGCATGAGGACGCCATCACTGGAAAGGTGGACGGGCGGAATGGTATGGGACGGCGTCATGACGACGGGTCCCAGCGGTTTCTGGTCCATCGCTTCAGTCGGACGGATGCCCTTCATGCGGACGATTTCGGTCATCATTTCCTTAAAGACCGGCGCAGCGACCTGGGCGCCGTAGTAGACGCCCTGCGGATTATCGACGACGATGAGGACCAGGAACTGTGGGTCTTCCAAGGGACCAAAGCCGATGAAAGAACCGACATACTCGCCTTCGGCGTACCCCGTGCTGTCTTCGTTCTTCTTCTGGGCCGTCCCGGTCTTGCCGCCAAAGCGATAGCCTTCGATTTTGGCGCTCTGGCCGCCGCCGATGGCGACTTCTTCACCCATGAACTTGCTGATGGTTTCAGCCGTCCCGGCGTTGATGGGCTGCCCTACTTCTTTCGGTTCTGTCTTTTGGTAAATGGAACCGTCCGGATTATCGATTTCCTTGACCAGGAAGGGCTTCATCATGTGCCCTTCATTGGCAATGGCGCTAAAAGCCTGTACCATCTGAAGGGGCGTGACGGCGACGCTCTGGCCGATGCCCATGGTAGCCGTATCGACGATGGACATTTTATCGGGGTCGAACAGGATGCCTTCTTGTTCCCCTGACAATTCGATTCCCGTAATCGTTCCGAAGCCAAAGCGTCGGGCGTAGTCGGTCAGCGTCTTGCCGCCTGTCGTCACGGCGACGTGGGCCATGCCGGTATTGATGGAATACATGATGATTTCCCGCAAGGTCACGTCACCCATGCCCTTATGGTCCCAGTTGTAAATTGTCCGGTCGGCGACATGGACAGAGCCCGTGTCGTGATAGACATCGCCGATATGCCATTTCCCCGAATCCAGAGCAGCTGCCGCCATGAGGGGCTTGAAGGTCGAACCCGGTTCATAGACGTTGACGACGGCCCGGTTCTTATAAGATTCTTTATTGCCTTTGCTGTAATCATTGGGGTCATACGTAGGCCGGCTGGCCATGGCCAGGATTTCGCCAGTCTTTGGATTCATGACGATAATCGAAGCTCCGTCAGGATGGCTGCGGGACATGATGCCATCCAGGCCTTTTTCGGCAATATACTGGATAGTACTGTCCAAAGTCAGGCGGACAGACCGTTCCTTGTTGGGCAGGATCCGTTCCAGGGCGGACGAAAAGACAGGGATATTATGGTTATCCGTCTGCAGGCGGAATGTCTGTTTGCTGCCACGGATTTCATCATCCAGCATCATTTCGAGGCCTTCCAGGCCATGGTCGTTTTCACCGACAAAACCGATGACTTGGGCAGCCATCGATCCATTCGGATAGAAACGGCGGTTTTCATCGCGAAAAGCCAGGCCGTGCAATTTTTCTTCCTTGATGAGCGATTCGACGGCTTCATATTTTTCGTGGTCCATCTGGCGATCGAGCCAGACGAAGGCTGTATCTTCTTTCAGGCGTCGTTCGATTTCATCCTTCGAGATGCGGAGATAAGGCGCCAGTAAATCGGCTACCAGGGCCGGATCTTCATTGAGCATGGTCGGGTCAGCATAGAGGGACTTGGACATCTCGCTGATGGCCAGGACCTTGCCGTTGCGGTCGAGGATCATGCCCCGCGGCGATTGCAGGTTCCGTTCGACCTGACTCTGTTCCTGGGCAGCTGCTACATTTTTGTCATGATAGATGACTTGTTCATAGAACAAGCGGCCTACCGTACAAAAACCGATGACCGCAAAAAATACCATGCAGCCGACCATGCGGGTGCAAATGCGATGGGTCAGGTTCTTTTCATTTTTATTCATGATGCCCTTCCCCTTCATGGCGCTTCATCCAGCGCCGGGCTGCGTCTGCCAGTATATCGGCATCGTTTTCCAGGTCCTGGTTCTGGACCCGTTTCAAAAGGATCCGCAGGCAGTCGCCGGTACGGCGGCCGCAGGTGTCTGGAATCCGCCGGTCATAGTGCAGGTCTTTAGTACTGACCGGCATGGCCGCAGCCAGCATGGCCATATAGGCTCCAAAGGATTCGGTCCCCTCCGTGCTGGCATCGGCATGGCCGCAGCCTAAAATATCACCGCAGGCGACAGCCGTAGCCTGGCCGACGGCTTCGACGAGTTCTTCCGTCCGATGGAAGGGCCCATCGAGGGCTTCATGACGCAGCCACTTCTCGACGTCGCCTTCGGCTGTATTGGCAAAGAAATGGAATTTCATGTGCGTCTTGACCAGCCAGGCCACGCGCTGGGCAAAGGCCGGTTTCTTGTGCCAGCGCAGCAGGATGGCTTCGGCCAGTTCCGCTCCCTTGGCATCATGGCCGTAATCGGTATAGCGGCCCTTGTGGACGCCGCGGATACCGGGCAGGCCTTTGGCGACATCGTGAAACAACGCCGCATATCGGATGGTCAGATTCGGCGGCGTGTTGGCGACAGTCGCCAGGGTGTGTACCCAAGCATCGAAGAGATGGAACGGTTTCGACTGCGGCGTATCGGGCAGGTGGCTCAATTCCGGCAGGATCGGGACGGCTTCATAGCAGCCGTTCACCTTCTGGCGGCACGAGCAGGCGCCGAGGCCGGTGCGGACGAGGATGTCCAGCCCCCGGTACGCTGCCGGCGTGACCATGAGGCGGTCCATTTCGTTGACGACCCGTTCCATGGACAATCCTGGGACGCGGCCAAAGGCCTGAGGCATGGCTTTGACGAGTTCCTTTGAAGCCATGAAATCGAGCTGGCCGGCAAAGCGGCAGGCCCGGAACAAACGCAAGGCGTCTTCCTGGAAACGGCGGACCGGGTCACCGACCGTGACCAGCCGTTTCTTGCGCAGATCCTTCTGGCCGCCGACGTAGTCGTAAATATCGCCGCGGCAATCCATGGCCATGGCATTGACGGTGAAATCGCGACGCAGGACATCTTCGCGCAGGCTATCGGCATACCAGACCGTATCCGGCCGGTGGCTGTCCTCCCCATAAGCCTCACCGCGGAAGGTCGCCACTTCAAAAGTCTGACCGGCGATGACGACGACGACGATGCCAAAGGCTTCACCATGGATTTCGACGGTGTGCCAGTCCTCCTTAGCGGCGACGGCCCGTATATCATCAGGCCGGGCAGAGGTAGCGATATCATAGTCGTGCGGCTCTTTCCCCATGAGCAGGTCGCGCACGGCACCGCCGACGATATAGGCTTCAAAGCCTGCATCCTCTAAAGCTGTCAATAGCTGACGGGCTCGTTCTTCCATCTTCCCGGCCATCCTTTCCAAAAAAATTAACTGATGTTATATTATATCACGAATGGATGAGCCTGACCACTACCTGCCCTTTTTTGATTATGGTATAATAATTGACGTATTAATGAATAGCTAACCGCTAAACGCGAGGTGATGAGATGGATACAGGTTTAATACATATATATTGCGGCGACGGCAAGGGCAAGACGACGGCTTCCCTGGGGCTGGTCCTGCGCTGTGCCGGCCGGGGCGGCAAGGTCCTTTTCGCCCAGTTCCTCAAGGGCCGGCCGACGGGGGAATTGACGGCCCTCAAGGCCCTGCCGCAGGTCACGGTCCTGCGGGGCAAAGCCATCTTGAAATTCACCTTTCAGATGACGGCGGCTGAAAAGGAAGCTACCTGCCAAGCCCAGACCGCCTTGTTGCAGCAGATCCGGGCCTTCTGCCAAGAACACCAGCCTGACCTGGCCGTCTGCGACGAACTCGTCGGCGCCTGCGCCCTGGGCCTCGTCCCGGAAAAACAGGTCATTGATTTCTTAAAAGAAAAACCAGCCCATACGGAAGTCGTCCTGACCGGTCGCAATCCCAGTCCGGCCCTGCTGGACTTAGCCGATTACGTCTCGGAAATCAAGAAAATCAAACATCCCTTTGACCGGGGCATTGCCGCCCGCATCGGGATTGAAGAATGACATAGAGGGGGAAGCAAAGATGATCGATATTCTTGAAGAAGTACGCAAAGAACAAGGTGAACTCGTCGCCTTGCGCCGCCATTTCCATGAACATCCGGAACTGTCCAAGCAGGAAGACCAGACCTTGGCCTATATAGCTGAAAAGCTGAAGAGCTATGGCATTTCCTACCGCCTGGTCGACAAAGGCGGCCTCATCGCCTGGATTGACGGGAAGGGCCCCGGCAAGACGCTGCTCTTACGGGCTGACGTCGACGCCCTGCCCATCGAAGAAGGCGAAAAGAACTTATCGTGCCAGCGCGTCTGCCGCTCTCAGAATCCCGGCGTCATGCACGCTTGCGGCCACGACGGCCATATGGCCATGCAGCTCATGGCAGCTAAGTTGCTGAAGCGCTGGAAAGACCAGTGGGACGGCACCGTCGTTCTCATGTTTGAACGGGGAGAAGAAGAATCGGGCCCCCTGGAATACCTCCTGCGCTACTTGGAAGGCGAAAGCCCTTGGCATATCGACGCCTGCTACGCTACCCACGTCCGCTGGGATATCCCGGCAGGCAAAGTCTCCATCTGCCACGATGCGCCCATGGCCGGCGGCTTCGGCTTTGAAATCCGCATCGACGGCCACGGCGGCCACGGTTCCCGCCCGGACCTGGCCGAAAGCCCGATTGACTGCTTCCACGACTTCTACGGGAATATGCAGGCCCTGCGGATGCGGGCCGTACCGCCCAAAGAATGTCTGACCTTCTCCATCGGCAGCCTGCACAGCGGCGACGTCCTCAACGTCATCCCCAACAGCCTGACCTTTGCCGGTACGTGCCGCTTCTTCAGCTACGACCACGCCGGCAGGCGCTTCTACGAAGAATTCAAGCGCATCCTGGCCAATGCCTGCCAGACCTATGATTGCCGCTACGATATCCTGCACATGCCGGAACCGCTCTTTGAAGTCCAGAACCATCCGGTCTGCGTCGCTATCGCCGAAAAAGCCGTCGAAAAATATATCGGCCCCGACGCTCTGACGGACTGCACACCCTGGATGGCATCGGAAACTTTCGCCATCACGTCCCGCCTCTACCCGGGCGTCCTGACCTTTACGGGCATCGAAAACAAAGAAAAAGGCTGCGGTGCCAATCACCACACGCCGGAATTCGACCTCGATGAAGACGGCCTGACCTATGGAGCTGCCACCTGCCTGGGCTTTGCCCTGGACTACCTGGCAGAAAAACCAGATATCCCCTTCCAGCGGCCAGACGAACCCCTCGACAAACTCGTCGCACGGAATATATGAAAAAGGGCTTGTCGCACGACGACAAGCCCTTTAAAGTTGTTAGTGGCTAGCAGTTAGTTGTTAGCGGATGGCTTTAAATTTGAAGGTTTTCTCTGCAAACTACAAACTCTGTTGCTACAAACTATAAAGTAAATGGGGCCTAGCATGAAAGCAAAAGCCTTCGTGCGACAGCCCCTTTTTCTGTAGGGGCGTCCACGTGGGACGCCCGCTCACACAAATCAAGTTTACAAGTATCTCGCATATCCCCGGCGGGCTCGCCACGTGCGAGCCCCTACTAACGAGTCCCTACAAACTATCCTTATGTCTCGGATAGATCAGGGCATAGAAGGTCAGGAGGGCGCCGATTTCGCCGATGACCATGACAATGCCCATGGGGATGGCTGTATGGTCGCCGGCAATGCCGACGACTGGGGCCATGACGGCACCGCTGATCATAGAGAAGAAGCCGATGAGGGCCGAGGCACTGCCGGCATTGCGTCCCTGGTCCTGCATGGCCATGGAGAAGCTGCTAGTACTCATCATCGCCAAAGGCGACACGGTCAGGAACAAGAGAACGATGACGACGGGCAGGGGCAGATCCCACCAGAACGAAGCCAGCAGCAGGACGCTGCCGACGGCTGCCAGCAGCAAGGCGCCGCAGAGCAGTTTCCAGTCAGCCACGCGGCCCGTCATGCGGCCGGTGATAGCCCCGGCAATCATCAGGCCGATGCCGTTGACGCCAAAGATATAGCTGAAGGTCTGGGCCGACACGCCGTAGACGTTCTGAAAGACAAAGGATGACCCGGAAATATAAGAAAAGAACGCGGCAAAGCCGAAGCACTGCATGATACAATGGCCCATGAAGTAAGGCTGGCGAAAGAGAGCGGCAAAGCCTTTGAGGCTGGCCATCATGCCGCCAGAGATACGACGCCGCTGTGGCAGGGTTTCATGCATGATACCGGCCGATGCCGTCAGGACCAGACCGACCAGGGCGACCAGGACGAAGATGCCTTCCCAGGGCGCAAAGCGCAGGATCTGGCCGCCGATGACCGGTGCCAGGATAGGTGCGATACCGTTGACCAGCATGAGCATGGCAAAGAGCCGCGTCAAGGCACTGCCCTTGCAGATATCGCGGGCGATGGCCCGGGAGAGGACGATACCAGCACCGCCGGCACAGCCCTGGATGAAGCGGAACAAAAGGAAGATGGCAATGGATGAAGACAGGATACAGCCAACCGTCGATAAGGTAAAGATAGCCATGCCAATCATCAAAGGCAGGCGGCGCCCCTTATCATCACTGATAGGCCCGACGGCGATCTGCCCCAGCGCCATGCCGGTCATAGAGGCCGTCAAGGTCAGCTGGATGACAGACGGCGTAACACCAAAAGCCGTCATCATCGACGGCAGGGCTGGCAGGTACATATCCGTCGACAGCGGCGCAATGGCTGCCAGCATCCCTAAAAATACGGTCATGAGCAAAAGCCAGCGGCTTCGCTTGGTCTGTGTCATATTATAAATCCCCTTTCGCCAGCAGTCCTGGAACTTCATCCAAGCTGTGGCAACACGTCCAGGCCAGGTCTTGTACGTTTTTGGGAATGGTAATTAAATCGGGAATCCAGATAGACGGAATCCCAGCCGCATGAGCCGCCAAAATCCCACTTTCCGAATCTTCCAATACCAGTGCCCTGGCCGGTGCAACGCGGGCCTTGTCGCAAGCCATGAGGAACACATCCGGATCCGGCTTGCCATGGGCCGCTTCTTCCCCGCTCTGGACAACGGAAAAGAAGGGCGCTACGCCCGTTTTTTCTAATAAATATTCAATCAATGTCCGCGGTGACGACGAAGCGACAGCACAGACAATCCCTTCTTCGCGGGCGTAGTGCAGGACGTGGAGCAGGCCTGGTTTGATGGGAATGGCATGGCTGCGGTAATATTCTAACTGTAAAGCCACCTTTTCCCGGCAGATGTCATCATAAGGATACTCCGACCCGAAGGCGTCGTCACAAATAGCGCGGATGCGCAGATTATCCCGCCCCAGCATACGGTCGAACACCGAGCGGTCCAGGTCAAAACCATATCGGGCTGACACATCCCGCCAGCAGCGATAAGAAATGGGCTCCGTATCAAACATGGTCCCATCCATATCAAAAATAAGCGCTTTTCGTATATCCATACATCCTCCCCATCATATACTTTATGAACTTATTATTTTTCAATCACTATACCATTATATAAAAAAATAAAGTAATTGCAATTCTTTCCGGCAAAATACTCAATAACTATTCCCATTTTCGATAATATTATGACTTTTTCGCATTTATTGTATTCTCAATTTCTTTCTCGTTATCACTTGTATCTCGCCCTATCTCTGCTATAATGAAGGGAATCAGAAAGCTGGGTGACTTCATATGATCGAATTCATTATCCGCCGCTTCATCAAAAATTACGAGGATACGGATGACAAATACGTCCGTGAACAATACAGTATCCTCGGCGGCATCTTAGGCATTATTTGTAATCTCTTCCTCTTTATCAGCAAATTCCTCGTCGGCATGATGAGCAACAGTATCGGTATCTTATCCGATGCCTTCAACAACCTGACCGACATGGGCTCGTCGTTCATTTCCATCATCAGCGCCAAATTGAGCAACCGGCCGCCGGACAAGGAACACCCCTTCGGCCACGGCCGCTTTGAATACCTGGCATCGCTGACCATTTCCATCATCATCCTCGTCGTCGGATACAAGCTCTGCGAAACGTCGATTGGAAAATTCTTCGAACCCGAAAACATGGAGTTCTCCTATTGGAGCATCGGCGTCCTCGTCATCTCCATCGCCGTCAAGGTCTGGATGTGCGTCTATAACCGCTATATCGGCAAGAAAATCAATTCCGGCGTCAACGATGCGACGGCAGCCGACAGCATCACCGATGCCATCGCCACGACGGGCGTTTTAGTCGCTACTATTGCCCAGCAGTTCACGACGCTGCCCATCGACGCCGCTGCCGGCACGGCCATCGGCCTGATGATCATGTACGCCGGCTACGGCATCGCCAAAGACGTCATCAATATTCTCCTGGGCAAAGCGCCGGATCCGGAACTCGTCCGGGGCATCGTAGCGACAGCCTTGAACTGTCCCCACGTCGTCGGCGTCCACGATATCCGCATCCACGACTACGGCCCGGGCCGCATGTTCGGTTCGATTCACGCCGAAGTACCGGACAAGGCCGACCTCGTCGAAGTCCACGCCGCCTTAGACGTCCTGGAAGATGAATTGCAGGATAAATACCACATGGAAGTCAATATCCACATGGACCCGCTCTGTACGGACATCCATAAGATCAATGACGTCCGCCACGTTCTGGATAAAATCGTCCACGAAAGATATCCCCGTTATCACACGGACCACCTGCGCATCACATCGGGCCACGCCCGCCTGAACATCATCTGCGATATCCACGTACCACCAGCAGAATACAACGTCGAAAACATCGCCCGCATCCGCCGCGACATCAACGACTGTATGCGCAAATACAACGATAAATATCGCGTCGTCCTGGCCAAGATCATGGCTGATCCGGGGAAATGACAAAAGAGGCTGTCGCATTAAGACAGCCTCTTTTTACGTTGATCGTAGGTCGTTCATCGTTTGTCGTATGGGATTAAAAATATCAATCCATCGCGATGAACGATGAACTACGAACGAAAAACTTTTAAGTTGAAGGGGCCTCGCATGATGGCAAAAACCTTCGTGCGACAGCCCCTTTAAAGTTGTTAGTGGCTAGCAGTTAGTTGTTAGCGGATGGCCGAAACCCTCCCTCTCCTACTGCACGACGAGGGAGCATGGTTCCAGCATGGCCTGTAGTTTCTGCCGCAGGTCTTCGGTGGTTTCTACCCAATACTTTTCATTGGTCAGGATGGTCTTGCGGCTGCCCATGAGGTGGAAGTAGACTTTGACCGGTCCCGGATGCTGTTCCAGGACTTGGCCGATGCGGCCGGCCAGGTCGGTCCGTTCCAAATGGGCCGGGATCTTGATGAACAATTTTCCTCCCATACCGGGATGCCAATAGTCCCCGGCCTGGCGGGCTGCAGCCGGCGATACGGCAGCAGGCTGCACAGGTTCTCCCTTTTCCTGGTCCAACGGTTTCACTTCTTCTGCCAGGATCTGGATGCTGTCGTCGTTGATGTCGGCCCGGCCGCGGATGGAAACGGCCATATCGACGGCGACGGCCTGCTGATAGCGGGCATAGGTCTTGGGGAAGACGACGACCGACACGGTGTGGGTGAAGTCTTCCACCGTAATGATGGCCATTTGTTCATTGCGCTTGGTCATGACCTGTTTCTTGGCGGTAATCAAACCGCCGATGCGCATCATCTTGCCGTCATACTGCCGCCCTTCTTCCCCGTAGAGGACCGACAAGGGCGTCAATTGTTTCATGATGTCTTTATATTTATTGAGGGGATGGCCGCTAAAATAAAAACCATCGTATTCCTTTTCCATGGCCAGGCGCATTTCAATAGGATATTCTTCGATATCCGGATATTCCAGTTCTGTCATGACATCTTCGGTATCATCGAAGAGACCCATCTGGCCGGACGCATAGTCCTTCTGGCTCAGGGATCCCATGGCGATGGCCTGGTCGATGACGGCCATGAGCTGGGACCGCTTCTTGCCAAAGGAATCCATGGCACCGCATTTGATGAGGCTTTCCAGAGCCCGCTTATTGACGATATGGTAGTCGACGCGGCTGCAAAAATCGCCGAGCGACGTAAACGGCCCACCTTCTTCACGGGCCTTGACGATGGCTTCGATAGCATTACCGCCGACGCTCTTGACGCCGGACAGACCGAAACGGATGGCGCCGTCCTGGACGGAAAACATGGATACGCTGGCATTGACATCAGGCGACAGGACCTGGACGCCGTGGCGGCGGCATTCTGCGACGTAGTAACTGATTTTGCTGACATCGTTGATCATGCTGGTCATGGTCGCTGCCATGAATTCCGGCCGATAATGGGCCTTGAGGTAGGCTGTCTGCCAGGCTACATAGGCATAGGCCGCCGAATGAGATTTGTTAAAGCCATAGCCGGCAAAATAGACCATGAGGTCGAAGACCTTGTTGGCAATGTCGTCGGGAATGGCGTTTTTCCGCGTCCCTTCCAGGAAATTGGCCCGCTGTGCCACCAGGATGGATTCCTTTTTCTTACCCATGGCGCGGCGCAGCAAATCAGCTTGTCCCAGAGAAAAGCCGCCCATGACCGAGGCGATCTGCATGACCTGTTCCTGGTAGAGGATGACGCCGTACGTATCCTTCAAGATCGGTTCCAGCAGCGGATGCAGGTAGGTGACTTTCTTTTCGCCGTGACTGCCCTTGATGAAATCATCGACCATACCGCTGCCCAGAGGGCCCGGCCGGTAAAGGGCGACGAGAGGGATCATGTCTTCAAAGTGCTTCGGTGCCAGCTCCTTGACCAGGTTGGTAATGCCCGACGATTCCATCTGGAAGACACCGGCCGTATCGCCTTCGGTCAGGAGGCGGCACGTTTCCGGGTCGTCCAGGGGGATGGCGTTAATATCCAGGTCGATGCCGTGGTCCTTTTTGATCATCTTGACGGCATCGCCGATGACGGTCAGCGTCCGCAAGCCCAGAAAGTCCATCTTGAGCAGGCCCAGTTCTTCGACCAGGTCCTTTTCGTACTGCGTCGTCAAATCGCCTTCCTTGGAATGTTGGACCGGCACGTAGTCGTCGACAGGAGCTGCCGAGATGACGACGCCCGCTGCATGGGTCGACGAATGGCGGACCAGGCCTTCCAGGGATTTGCCGAAATCGACGAGGCGGTGGACGGTCGCATTCTGTTCGTATTCCTCGCGGAATTCCTTGCTCATCTTCAAGGCCTTATCGAGGGTCATGCCCAATTCATTAGGCACCATCTTGACGATGCGGTTCACTTCACTTAAAGGAATATCGAGGACGCGGCCGACATCGCGCAGAACGGCTTTAGCTGCCAGCGTCCCGAAGGTGATGATCTGCGACACGTGGTCGACGCCGTATTTCCGGGTGACGTAGTCGATGACGCGGCCCCGGTTTTCATAACAAAAGTCCATATCGATATCCGGCATGGTGACGCGTTCCGGATTGAGGAAACGTTCAAAGAGGAGGTCGTACTTGAGCGGGTCCAGGCCGGTGATGCCCAATAAGTACGCGACGACCGACCCGGCTGCCGAACCACGGCCCGGCCCGACGGGGATTTCATGGTCGCGGGCGTATTTGACGTAGTCCCAGACGATGAGGAAGTACGACGGGAAACCCATGGTATCGATGACGCCCAGTTCGTAGTCCAGCCGTTTGCGGACTTCCGGCGTAATGGGGTCGTATTTCTCCGGCAGCGCCTGTTCGCAGAGCTTGCGCAGATACGACGAATCCGTTTCCCCCTTGGGCACGGGGAACTGCGGCAGATGGCGTTCGTTAAAAGAGATTTCGACATTACACTTATCGGCGATTTCCAGCGTCGTATCCAAAGCTTCAGGCATATCGGCAAAGAGGTCGGCCATTTCGTCGCCGCTCTTCATATAAAACTCGTTATTATAGAAACGGAAATGCGACGGATCATCAAGGGTGCTGCCTGTAGAAATACAGAGCTTGACCTCCTGGGCGGCTGCATCGCTGGGGTCGATATAGTGGTAATCGTTAGTTGCGACCAGCTTCAGGCCGTATTCCTGGGACCAGCGCTTGAATACCGTGCGGACGACCTTTTCTTCGGGAATCCCATGATTCTGGACTTCCAAATAAAAATCATCCTTGCCAAAAATCGAAACCAGGCGCTTCAACGTCCGTTTGGCCCCTTCTTCATTGTGATTGAGGATGTCCTGCTGGATGTGGCCTTCGATGCAGGCACTCATGGCGATGAGCCCTTCATGATACTGTTCCAGCAAATCATAGTCGACGCGGGGCTTGTGGTAATTATTTTCCCCATCGACAAAGCCTTTGGACACGATTTTGATGAGGTTGTGGTAACCGGTATTGTTTTTGGCCAGCAAAATCAAATGGCAGAGCCGTTCCTTGGTCTTCTTTTCAAAGCGGCTGCCCCGTGTCATATACACTTCACATCCCAGAATCGGCTTGATGCCTTGGGCTACGGCTTCCTTATACAAATAAATGACACCGTACATATTGCCATGATCCGTAATCGCCACAGCCGGCATATTCAGCTCCTTGGCGCGCTTCACCATATCGGGGATCTTGCACAAGCCATCGAATAAACTGTACTGCGTATGGACATGCAAATGAACAAAAGGCCGCATCCCAAAAATCCTCCTTAAAAAAAGTCGCTAATGTGATAATGTTATCCGTAATAGGATATTATACCACATTAACGAAAAGATTGTTAGGGGCATAAACCGCCGTTCGCAGGCCGCCCTCTAACTCAAATGCCGCCACGCGGCAACAGACTCAGAATAACGACATCGCCTCGAGTGACCCTCGGCTTGTGGAAAAAATTGTGGCTCGTGGTTCGTAGTTCGTGGTTCATAAAAGCCTGCCATTATACTCGGATGGGCTATGATCAAATCTCTCTAACGGGCTCGCCACGTGCGAGCCCCTACGCGTAAGGCCGTTGGCCGTGTATTTTTTTGCGACCTGCGTTCATTTTCATCGCCAGCATGCGATACCGTAGGGGACGTCCCGGAGGGCGTCCCGCCGTGAATCCTGTGCATAACTGGAAGTTATGACGGGCGACGCACAATCGTAACACAATCATGAATCTATCGCAGCAAAGCCACTTATAATCCGCGGAAAATCGAAATATGATATAATGAGGAATATATATGTGCAGGAGGCGTCAGAATGGATCAGATAGAATGTAAAGGCATTTGGGAACGTTTTATAACAGACGGGGTCTTAGACCCTCGGCTTCCGTCGTTAGTGGCCCGTTCCTGGCAAAAGTGCCGTACCTGCGGGGTCGACCCATGGCATCGGGAAGCAGTGACGGCGTCTCCCGAAGAATTACAGGCGATTCTGCAAAAAAACCGGTTGCTCATACAGACGGCACAGCCAATCATGCAAAGTGTCCTCGATATCATCCGGGATTCTCATTTCCTATTAGCCCTCACAGACGACCAGGGCTATGTCCTGCTGACTATGGGCGACGATACCATCCTAGCCCGTTCGGAGAATATTCTTTTCCAGCGCGGTGCCATTTGGCGTAATGACCAGGTCGGGACCAATGCTCCAGGAATCGCCTTGGAATATAATCAGCCTATCCAGCTCATCGGCGCTGAACATTATTGTGCCGACCAGCATGATTGGACGTGTTCAGCGGCTCCCATCCACGGCGTAAATGGCAATGTCATCGGCAGTCTTGATTTATCCGGCAACGCCGATGCGGCCCATCTCCATACACTGGCCCTGGTCGTGGCCGGGGCCTTCAGTATCGAACGGACACTCATCAGTTATCATCAAAGTCATTTTATGCGGGCAGCCGCCAATGGTATCCGTGAATCCATTCTGCTATTCGATGAACGATTACATCTGCGCTGGGCCAATACGACGGCTCAACAGGAATTGGGCATGACACAGAAACAATTAAGTGCCCTCGATTTCCGGAAAATCATGCCGCAGATTGACTGGAGCCTGGCTGATGATGCTAGCCGCCATGCTCCCTGGTACATCGATGATCTGCGGTTCATCCTGCCCGGCGACGTCCGCCGTTTCAGTGCTACCATATCCCAGACGGCCGATGCGACTGGCAAGACGTATACCCTCATCCTGCGCCGTCAAGAACATCTGATCCGGTCTGTCAACCGGGTGTCCGGCAATCAGGCTACCTATACCTTCGATTCCATCTATGCCGCAGACCCCCAAATGACGCAAGTTATCGACAGGGCCCGGCAATATGCCCATTATGATGGCAGCGTCCTCATCGAAGGTGAAAGCGGTACGGGCAAAGAACTCTTCGCCCAGGCCATTCATGCTGGCAGCGCACGGGCCAATGGACCGTTTGTCGCCGTCAATTGCGCATCCCTTCCGCGCGACCTCATCGAAAGCGAATTATTTGGCTATGAAAAGGGAGCCTTCACCGGCGCATTACGCGAAGGGAATCCAGGCAAATTCGAACTCGCTGATCACGGGACTCTGTTCCTCGATGAAATCGGAGAAATGCCCATCGAATTCCAGCCTAAATTGCTCCGTGCCGTAGAAACACTGTGTATCCGCCGTTTAGGCGGCAAAGAAATCAAAAAATTAGATGTCCGCATCATTGCAGCGACGAATCGCGATTTAGAAGCAGAAGTCGCCCGCGGTACCTTCCGGGGTGATTTGTATTACCGGCTCAATGTCTTACGCCTGGATATCCCGCCTTTACGCCAACGCCCAGAGGATATCGCCTATTGCAGCCGCTTATTTTTACAACGTTTCAATGAACGTTACCCGGAACGTCAGCGGCAATTAGCAGTCGATGTCCTCCCCTGCTTACAGCAATACGATTGGCCCGGCAACGTACGGGAATTACAAAACACCATCGAGCGGGCCTTTTATCTGAGTACAGGTCCAGCCATAACGGTCTCCGACCTGCATCTTCCTCAACGTCCGTCAAAAACAGGCATGAATGAAATCCTGATAAACGAAAAGCAACAATGCCTGCACTGCCTCCAATCAGCCAACGGCTATGTGGAAGAAGCCGCTGCCGCGATGGGAGTCAGCCGGGCTACTTTTTATCGCCTTTGTCATCGCTATCAAATCAGTCCCAAACAGATTCGCCGTCAACGAAAATAAAAGTCTCATTTATCTCAAAAATATCATTTTTCTCGATATTTTTGAGATTTTTTTATTCTTATCCGGCTATATTTCCATTATTTCCTAGGACAAGAAATTTTTTTGAAGAAGCACGAAGACAGCATATTACCTCAAAAATCCGGCAGTCAATTCCCTGTTTCAACAGCGCACATCGTATTTGGCCCAAAAATTTCATATATATCAGTGAGTGAAAATTTCTACATTTACAAAGGAGGAATTGGCTACTATGGCTAACAAAATCACGTTGAATGAAACATCTTATTTCGGCAAGGGCGCTATCAATGAAATCATTACGGAAGTCAAAGCGCGCGGCTGTCAGCACGTCGTCGTCGTAACAGACAAGGACTTGATGAAATTCAAAGTCGCTACGAAAATCACCGACTTACTGGATGCCGCCAGCATTCCCTACACGGTCTATGATCACATTAAACCGAACCCGACGATTCAAAATGTTCAGGATGGCGTAGCTTTCTGTAAAGAAGCACAAGCCGATATCCTGATTGCTGTCGGTGGCGGTGCCGCTATGGATACATCGAAAGCCATTGCCATCATCCTGACGAATCCGGAATTCGCCGATGTCCGCAGCCTGGAAGGTGCTTCACCGACCAAAAACAAGTGCCTCCCCATCATCGCCGTATCCACGACGAGCGGGACGGCCGCCGAAGTCACCATCAACTATGTCATTACGGACCCGGAAAAGCATCGTAAATTCGTCTGCTGTGACCCCCATGACATCCCAGTCGTCGCTGTCATCGATCCGGATATGGTCGCCTCTATGCCCCGGAAACTCTGTGCCGCTACGGGCATGGATGCCTTAGTTCACGCTATCGAAGGCTATATTACGAAAAATGCCTGGGAAATGACCGACATGATGCACCTGAAAGCCATTGAAATCATCAGCAAATGGCTCCGCAAATCCGTTGACGGCGACCCGAAAGCCCGCGAAGAAATGGCACTGGGCCAATATATTGCCGGCATGGGCTTTTCCAATGTCGGCTTAGGCATCGACCACTCCATGGCCCATCCGCTCAGTGCCTTTTATGATATCCCCCACGGCGTGGCCTGCGCCATCTTATTGGCTCCGGTCCTGACCTTCAATGCTCCGGCAACAGGTGAACGCTATCGGGAAGTCGCCCGCGCCATGGGCGTTGCCAACGTCGATGCTATGAGCCAGGAAGAATACCGTCAGGCCGCTATCGACGCCTGCCAGAAACTGGCCGATGACGTCGGTATTCCCCGCAAGTTGTCCGAATTGGGTGTCCAGGAAAAAGACATCGACTTCCTGGCTGACTCGGCCATGGCCGATGCCTGCACGCCGGGTAACCCCCGTGATGTAGAAAAATCGCAGATCGTCGAACTCTATCATTCCATCCTGTAAAGAATCCGACAGATGAAAAGCCCTTCTCGTCGCCCACAACGAGAAGGGCTTTTTTCATCGCCACGAGCAACCATCGGCTCGTGAAAATTTCCACACGGGCATGCGCCTAATCCGCAAACAACTTTTCTAAAATGCCATTTTCCATATCCGCAATATTATATAGCGTATCCATAACCTGAAAAGTTTCTTCTAAATTACGAGCTGCACTTTTCCAACCTCCGCCATCTGTAATCCAAACAAATTTCACATCCGTTATATCTTTGGATTCTTCTGCAATCATCTTATAACTCCGGCTCGTTTCATTTAATTTAGAGCCACCAGATGTATAGAAATTGGTTTCAATAACATATATCATCTTTGGCGTTTTCACAACAAAATCCCAGCGTTTTGTCGTCGTTCCCTGCGCCGAAATCGCCGATAAATCAACATTCCACTTTTCTTCCACGTCTGATAAGTACATTTCTTTGTAATACTCTGCACCCGTATGCTGAATACAGCGTTCAACCAAATCTTCCATTTGATCGCCACCACGATTTTTTCTTCCATTCGTATCTAATCCCGTTTCAACGCCAAGGCAATAATCATACAAGTTATTGATAATATGATTGGAAATCAAATCAAACAGGCCTGTTTTTTCCATAAAATATACATATTGCTCAATAGACTGATTCATTTTATGGAAATTATAATTAAAAGCCCCCTGTTCATCTTGCGCATAAATTTCATTAGTTCGTACTGCTAAAATAATAGGTATACACTCCAACACTTCCGGATAGCGATGCAAAATATCAACAAATTCTTTTTTTATGTTCTTGCTCCCTACCAATGCATTCAGAATGTGAAGTTCAACTTTCTTTTCCTCAACGTTTTTATATACTTTCGGAAAATCAATATAGTAATTATACTGGTTTATTGATTTTCTCATAGTCTTCAGCCAATCTTTAAAGTTTCGTTTGCACATTTCTTTAATCTCCTTATGGATAATTCAATATATTCGTTATTGCTATCAATACCAATATATTTTCTTCCTAATTTTTGTGCTGCCACACCAGTCGTCGAAGAACCACAGAAAGGGTCCAACACAATATCGCCAGCATTGGAAGAGGCTTTAATAATTCTTTCTAAGATAACTAATGGTTTTTGCGTCGGATGCTTGCCTTCCGTTTTTTCGGATGGCGGAGTGAGCGAAGTAGTCCAGACATCCTTCATTTGCTTTCCACCATTTTCTGCTTTCATTAATTCATAATGAAAAGTTTGTTTTGCCTTCTTGTCATTTAATTTAGCCCAAATAATCGTTTCGGTCGAATGAGTAAAACAACGACAAGCTAAGTTAGGCGGCGGGTTGGTCTTTTGCCAGGTAATATTATTGATAATCTTAAACCCTTCTTGCTCCAAAGCCATGCCAATGGAAAAAATATTATGCAGTGTACCACTAATCCAAATACTGCCATTAGGTTTTAAAATACGATGGCAGCGATGAAGCCATCGCCGGTTAAATCGATGTTTTGCAAGCCATCCATCAGACCTATCCCAAGCCCCCTTATTGACAGAAACTTGTCTTCCCCCGGAACAAGTAAAACCATCATTTGATAAAAAGTAGGGTGGATCAGCAAAAATTAAATCAACAGATTGCGATTTCATTTTATCTAAAACTTGAAAAGTATCCCCCAAAATAAGCATCGAATTTTCTGTCTCATAAGCTGGTATAATATGTTGCCCTCTAAATAGCTTATCCATTTTTCCTCCGTCAGTAATTAGTAATAATAACCTCTTTCCCCGTCCGTTTCTTTGCATTGCGGTTAATCAGTCTTTTTACGTCAACAGACTGTATTCTATATCCTTTATGCCCATATAATTCATGGACCAATGGAGTATCATTATTTGATAACATAATAAAAACGCCTCGGTCATTCAATATATCAAATAAATTCGCCAATCGTTGGTGGTCGGCCAAGGTAAATCCATCAGCTGTATAATCTGTAAAATTAGCCGTTTCAGTAACCGGTATATAAGGACTGTCAAAATAGACAAAATCACCAGACTGAACTCGTTTGCAGAAATCTTCAAAATCTTCATTGCAGATGACTACATCATTTTCTCGAAGATATTGCCCTATAGCCTGCAAATTGCTTTCATCAAAAGAATTTCCTTTTTCCCTTCGATTCCAAGGTACATTAAACAGCCCTTTTTTATTAACCCGATACAGCCCATTAAAACAATGCTTGTTCAGCCAAATCATGAGTGCAGCTACTTCTGTATCCAAAGTGCAGCCTTGCATAATTTTTTCATTATATTTCTCTCTCAATTGGTAATACCGCTCTTTATCACAAAGGACAGAATCTAAATTTTTCAGCCGTTCAATCACTTCATTCTCGTTTTCTTTCAACTGCCGATAAATATTGATTAAAACACTATTGGTATCGTTAATAGCTGCCTGCTTGGGAGATAATCCCAATAAAAAAGCTCCGCCCCCTACAAATGGCTCGTAATATCGTCCATAATGTGCTGGAAGTTTTGCAATCAAAGTATCCAACAGCTGTCCTTTACCACCTGCCCATTTCACAAAAGGGCTCATTTTAAATTCTGTCATCATTTTACCTCAATCTTAAAATTATTACTCGTATTATTGTACCAACAGCCCTCCTATCTTTCAACTAATTTTGTGAAATACGAATAAATGTTCATGTGCTAATAGCAAAAAATTATACTTTACACTATTCGTCTTCCAAAATCCTGTTGCTTTACAATTATGCTGTTCTTTTATAATCATTTCTTTTAAGGAAAATCCTTGCCGTAAAAATAAGTCCATAACAAAAAAACTCAATGGAATAACGTGCCCCTTTTTTCGAACGTCCCCCATTAAGATCGCACAAAATTTTCCTTTTTTCAGGATACGATAACATTCACAAACTACCTTCTTCATTTCCTCTAAAAATAATTCAACATCCAACCGAGATAAATCTTGTTCTATATCTTGACTATACTGAATAATATTTGCATAAGGAGGATGAGTGCAAATAAAATCAATCGATTCATCTTGTATAAAATAAAGATCCCTTGCATCACCCTGCTTCAAATAAATTTTTCCCATATTAGGATATAAGAAATCACATTTCTCTCGACATCGCTCTAAAGCCTGTTCATTTACATCAACGCCGATGCAATTCCGATTTAACAGTTTAGCTTCAACTAAGGTAGTTCCGCCCCCAACAAAACAGTCTATCATTTTATCCTGTTCATTAGAGTATCGAAGTATTAAATTGCGTGGAATATAAGGAGACCAATTTCCCCGATATTTTCCATCATGCGTAGCCCACTTTCCTCGTTGTGGAAAAGACCATACCGATGTCATTTCCAAGGTAAAATCATCTGGCTGCCATTTCATGTTATCACCTCAAATGAACTTTTATTATCCCAAATGTACAAGGCAAAAATGAGAATATCATAAAAATTCACTCAAAGATCATTAAAAATTCATTAGAAAATCAAAAATGCCTCAAAAATTGAGTATAATAAAGATCCATATAAAATGACTAAAAAGTCAATTTAAAATTTATTCACGAAAGGAGTTTTTATTATGACTCGTATTCCAAACACCCATGGTGGAGGCGCAAAAACCAATATGAATGGTTTAAGATTTGAACAAACAACCTCATTAAATGATGCCTTACAAGATCATAACTTTATCTTGAAGCCACTTTCATCAAACCGGAAATCAATCGGTTACGAAGTCTGTAGAGGAGAGAGTCTCATCGGCTATTCCGTTCCCAAACATGCTTTATATTCTTGCTTTTTAGCACCTCGTGGAATCAATTATCGTCAGTATAATTCAAAACAATGGCTTCCTGATGAATGTTTCATTAATGAAATAACGAAAACGGCCTTTATTATTGAAAAGAAATTTCAAAGTTCGGCTGGCTCTGTCGACGAAAAATTACCCAGTTGTCATTTTAAAAAAGGGGAATATGAAAAATTATTTTTCCCATTAGGATATTCGGTAGTATTTATTTACGTATTTAATGATTGGTTTCAACGCTCTATGTATCGTGATACGTTACAATATATTAAGGATATGGGGTGTTATTACTTCTTCAATGAAATTCCATTAGCCATATTTACTAAGTTATAAGGAAGACCGTAGCTTGTAAAGAGCCTACCATTATATCAGAATAAATTATGACTATAACCTCACAGCGGGCTGCCCTTTGGGACAGCCCCTACGGATGCGGCATACAGACGCATAATTTTATCGCTTGTATGCGATTTCGTAGGGGACGTCCTGCAAAGGCGTCCCGCCGTGAATCCTATGTACGGACAGAATTTATGACAAATGGCATACGGTCGTAATATAATCGTGAGTCTGTCGCGGCGAAGCCGCATCTGAGTCCAAAGGAAAGTCGTTGTTCTTGGTTCGTGACTCGTACTCACCATTATATTCGAATTGGATTGTGGTTTAATATCACAGCGGGACGCCCTCTGGTCGTCCCCTACGCACAGGGCCGCTGGCCGTGTATTTTTTGCGGTCTGCGAAATCTCCATCACTCCCAGTCGTCGTACTGGTTATCGTCGTACTGGTTATCGTCGTATTGGCTGTCGTCATCGGGGTTCTCCCAATTGCCGTCGTAATCGCGTTCGGCCCGTTCTTGTTCTTTGTTCCGTTCGTGAAGTTCGTGCAGGATGAGGCCCGTCCCGACGGCTGACAAGAAGGCGGCGTCCTTGGCGTCGAGCTGATGGGGTATCTTGGCCTTTTCGGCTTCCAGGGCGGCAGCTTTTTCCTGTGCCTTCTTTTCGGCCTGTTTCTGGCCGCTGCGCCGCAGGATACAGACGATGACAAAGGTCGTCAAGGTCGCAGCGATGATGGCTTTCAAAGGATCTGTGACGCCGAGCCACATATAGAGTTTGGCAATGCCTGTGAGCAGTAAGAATAAGAAGATGATGACCCAAGCTGGCATAGCGCTCACCTCGTATCATAAAAAACATACTTCGTATGCTTTTATTATATCATAATTCTAAAATTCTGAAACGTTTAACAAATCCCTTCCCCATTACAAGCCTGTCTTTTTATGGTAAAATGGGAATAACGTCACAATATTTTATCATCAAGGGGGATTCTGATTTATGCTCAATCAAGTTTCTGTATTCGCTGAAAATACGAAGGGCGCCTTGCGCAAGATGACGTCGGTCTTAGCCGATGCCAATATCAACATCTACACTATGCTGGCCAACGACAGCGCAGAATTCGGCATCATCCGCCTCATCGTCACCGACCCGGAACTGGCCGTCTCGAAATTGCAGGAAGCCGGTTACCAGTGCCATACGGATAAAGTCGTCGCCGTCGAAATGGGCGACACACCGGGCTGTCTGGACAAGATTCTCGACAGCCTCCGCCAGGCTAATATTTCCATCGACTATTTATACATCTCCTATAACCGCCAGGCCGGCACACCCGTTGCCATCTTCAAGACCCGCGAAATGGAAACGGAAACGTTCCTGCGCGGCAAAGGATACACCTTGCTGGATACGTTTTAAAAAAAAGCGCTGTCGCACGTGCGACAGCGCTTTTTTAGTGGCTAGTGGCTAGGGGCTAGTGGCTAGTGGCTAGGGGCTAGGGGGGCTAGGGGCTAGGGGCTAGGGGTTAGCGGTTGGTTTTAAATTTAAGGGCCTCTTCTACAAACTACAAACTATAGAGAAGCTCCTACAGTGCAGCCATAAGGCCGCAAAAACGAGCCACGAACCACTAGCCACGAGCCACGAATTATAGCAATTCTGCCATATCGTAGATGAGGCGTTCAGATTTTTCCCAGCCCAGGCAGGGGTCGGTAATAGATTTGCCGTACGTGCCTTCGCTGATTTTCTGATTGCCGTCTTCAATGTAGCTTTCGATCATCAAGCCCTTGACCAGCTGTTTGATATCCGCCGAATGTTTGCGGCTGTGGATGACGTCTTTGGCGATGCGGATCTGTTCCAGGTATTTCTTGCCCGAATTGGCATGGTTGGCGTCGACGATGACGGCCGGATAGGACAAGTCCCGTTTACCATAGGCTTCGTACAGGCGCTGGAGGTTTTCATAATGGTAGTTCGGCATGCTGTTGCCAAAGCTGTCGACGTAGCCGCGCAGGATGGCATGAGCCAGCGGATTGCCTTTCGTACGGACTTCCCAGCCGCGGAAGAGGAAATTCTGCGTATGCTGAGCGGCTTCGATGGAATTGAGCATGACCGAGATGTCACCGGACGTCGGATTTTTCATGCCCACCGGGATGCCGACACCGCTGGCAATCATGCGGTGGAACTGGTCTTCGACGGACCGGGCCCCGACAGCCGCATAGGATAAGAGGTCCGACAAGTAGCGGAAGATTTCCGGATAGAGGACTTCTTCGGCGCAGGTAAAGCCCGTTTCGCGGACGACGCGGGCATTCATTTCACGGATAGCGATGATGCCGCCCAGCATGTCTTCCTTGCCTTCCGGGTCCGGCTGATGGAGCATGCCCTTATAGCCGACGCCGATGGTACGGGGTTTGCTGGTATAGACGCGCGGGATGATAAAGATTTTATCTTTGACCTGTTCCTGGACTTTGACCAGGCGGTGGATATAATCGAGGACAGCCGGTTCATTGTCGGCCGAGCAGGGCCCGATGATGAGCAGGAAACGGTCATCTTTGCCAGTCAGGATATTTTTGATTTCTTCATCCCGTTTGGCCTTGATGGCTTTGACCTTATCGTCGATAGGAAATTGTTCCATCAGTTCCTGCGGTTCCGGTAATTTTCGGATATATTCCATTTGCATTTCCATTGGTATCTTCCCCCTGAGTAAAAGTGATGTTGGTCACATTATAACACAGGTTGCGGCCTTTCCCTATAGGAAAAATCAGCCCAGCCGAACAGTAAACGTTATACGTTGGGCCTTATAAGATACATTGATCTTGCCGCCCATGAGTTTCGTCAATTCTTCGGCCATGGACAATCCGATGCCGTAGCCGGCTTTCTGGCTGTTATGGGATGTATCACCGCGATAGAAGCGTTCAAAGAAGCGGGAATAATCGACATTGGCGCCATCGGCATAGGTATTGGTCACGGCAATGACGGCCCCCTTCCCCAGGCGGCCCCGGCGCAGGGAGACGTCGATGTTCCCCTTATCGTCGCAATACTTGACGGCATTGTCGACGAGGATGTTGACCAGTTCATAGAGGCACTTGCTGTCGCCTTTGACGTGGATGCCGTCAGCAATGGCTGTCGTCAAAGTCTTTTCGCCATCAATGGCCAGCTGCTGGAAAGAATCGGCCACCGCCTGGACCGTCTCCGATAAGTTCACATCGGTAATGACCAGGTCGACCTGCGAGCGTTCGCCCATCTTGGACAGCATGATGAGGTCCTGGATCAGGTTGGACAGGCGGCGGACCTGTTTGAGGATGCTGTCCGTCCACTGGCTCTTCCCATTGAGCATCTCGATGGCTTCGGCATTGGCCGAAATAATGGCAATCGGCGTTTTGAGCTCATGCCCGGCGTTGGTGATGAACCGCTTCTGGTTCTCCATATTACGGACAAAAGGCCGGATGGCGATATTGCACATGGCCGCCAGGATGATGACATAGAGGACGACGCAGCCTACGCCGAACCAGAGAGAATAACGCATGAACGAGGCTACGGCAGCGACGTCGCGCGTGCAGTCCAGGATGACGATGAGGAAGCTGCCGTCGTCGTTGGGCTTAATCATATAGGCATAACTGGCCCGGTTCTTTTTGAAAAAGCCCTGTTTCGTCCCATTTTCCCGCGCCTCAGCGACAGTCGTCCGGGCGTAGTCGATGGCTTCTTTTTCAGAAAACGAAGCGATGTGCTGAATGTCGATTTTTTCCGCATAGCCGCTGGCATTGACGAGGACGCTGAAAAAGCGTATCTGATAGGCAAATTCCGGCGTTTCTTCCGTCCATGACGGGTCACTGAAAAAGCTGCCATCGTCGCCGCCGATTTTTTGGGGCACAGCGCCATCATTATGGATGATATAGGTCAAGACCGACATGACCTGCTGGTGCATGCGCATATAGGCGATAGTATTGATGAGGCCCAGGGCACCGCCGAGGACGACGAGGACACCAATCGTCGCCATGATGATGAATTTACGGCGCAGGCGCTTGATGATGTTCATAAACTACGCCTCCGCCGGTGCTTCTTTCACGGTCAAGGAATAGTCCTGCCCTCTTTCACCGATGATTTCGATATCGGCCTGGACCGCTTCCAGTTTTTCCCGTAAATACGAAACATAAATGAAGACGATGCTTTCATCGACGTCGTCTTCATCGCCCCAAACGTTGTCAAAAATCTGTGCCGTAGACAAAGTCTTGCCGGCGTTGGCCATGAAGAATTTCATGAGCTTCGTTTCCTTATTGGCCAGGCGGATAGAGTTGCGGCAGGCCAGTTCTTGTTCTTCCACATCGAGTTCGACATTGCCGACGGTGAGTTTCGACGGCGCAAAGGACGTCGACCGCCGCGTCAGGGAGCGCAGGCGGGCCAGGAGTTCCCCCATGGCAAAGGGCTTAGTCAGATAGTCGTCGGCACCGGCATCGAGTCCGGTGATGCGGTCGTCGATTTCGGCTTTGGCCGTCAGCATGATGACCGGCGTCATATTGCCTTTGTCCCGGATTTCCTTCAAGGCCTGGACACCGTCCTTCTTGGGCATCATGATGTCGAAAATCATGCAGTCATAGGACTGGGACAAGGCTTTTTCGACGGCAGCCTGGCCGTCATAGACGGCGTCGACGTCGTAGCCCGAATGGGTCAGTATGGCCGACAGGGCTGCGGACATTTCTTTTTCATCTTCAGCTAATAGCAAACGCATGGCGTTCCCTCCCCTTATTCTTGCGCATGAATCAAATTGCGGATAGTCTGCATGGACACGTCGCACGAAGCCAGTTCATCGGCACAGCGCTTGAGTTCCCGGACAATGAGTTCCGGGTTCTTGATATCATGCTTGTATTTCATCTGATGTTCCAGGCTGGCCCAGGAGTCCATGGCAATCGTGCGCAGCTGGACTTCGGCGTAGAAACGGCCCGGATTGGCACCGGTCACATCTTCGTAGGGTTCTTCCAGTTCCAAAATGACGTGGTAACTGCGGTAACCGTTCGGCTTGACGTGGCGTATATAATCTTTCTCTTCGACGATGCGGACGCCATCGAGGCTTTTCAGGAAATCGATAGCCCGATAGATGTCATTGAGGAAGCAACAGACGATGCGGATGCCGATGGCATCGTGGATATCGTGGAGGGCCGAGTAAGCCGTCTGCGGCAGGCCTTTGCGGTCGCATTTTTCCCGCATGCTCCCTTCGGATTTGATGCGGTAAATCAGGTGCTCATAAGCCGCTTCCCCTGTTTTTTCCTTTATATCGTCACTATAGGCGCGGATGCGGCCGATAATATCTTCCAGTGCGGCATGTAAAGCCGGTTCGTACGAACCATAGATAGAATCCATAGTAGTATCACCTCATTCTATAAATGTTGGAGTGTAGGAATATTATAGCATAGAAAAAGGCTTGTCGCACGGCGACAAGCCTTTTTAGTGGTTAGCAGCTAGTGGTTAGTGGTTATCCACGAGCCACTAATCTTTCTTATTCGTTAAATAGTACGAAATGCGGCTCAGGCCGATAGACAGGTCTTCGCGGAAGACGAAGATGCCATCCGGTACGGTCAGGCGCAGTGGTGCAAAGGACAGGATGCCCCGGATGCCGGCGGCGACCATCTGGTCGGCTACCTGCTGAGCTACGGCTGCCGGCGTCGTGATGATGCCGATCTGGATGCCTTC
Source organism: Megasphaera jansseni (assembly GCF_047974155.1). Lineage (NCBI taxonomy): Bacteria > Bacillati > Bacillota > Negativicutes > Veillonellales > Veillonellaceae > Megasphaera > Megasphaera jansseni. The sequence continues at coordinate 34,455 of NZ_JBHYRR010000004.1, forward strand.
GCGCTGAATGACTTCGCCCATTTCAGAAATCGGCGTAACTTCGACACCGCCGACATTCTGACCGATGATGCGGTGGTCGACGTCGAACAAGCCTGTCGTACGGAAGCCCAGGCGGCCGAAGGTCTTATAGTTCGCCAAAGCCCAGCCGAGATGGCCGATGCCGGCGATGCCGATTTTCCAATGCTGCTGCAGGCCGATGATTTCTACGATCTGCTGGCATAATTCACTGACGTAATAGCCTACGCCCTTTTTCCCAAAAGCCCCAAAACAGGTCAGGTCTTTGCGAATCTGTTCCGGCGTGATGCCCAGCCGTTCCCCTAACTTTTCGGATGAGATGATATCGATTCCCGCGTCTTGCAGTAATAGCAAGTCCCTGTAGTACAGCGGCAATCGTTCGATGACAGCATCCGATATTGCCTTTTTCTGTCTCATGGATAATACCCTCCAACTATGTCCCAAGCTATTCCCTATAGCTATAAGTCATCTTATCTAGTGATAATAGTCACAGACTTATTATATATCATTGTGAATTATTTCGCAAACTATTTTTGCTGTTTTTTTCACATTCTTCGCCATACATATTGGCGAAAAGGGCACTCATCAGCCAAAAAGTAAGTGAAATCTGGGTACTAAATAAATCGTAGTCGCTCATGCCGCTGATGGCCAGGGACAGGACAGCCGAGGCCATCGTCATGGCCAGGGACCGGTTGAAGGTATGGACTGCATGGCTGCGCAAATAGCGGATGGCATACCAGGCATTGCCGAAGAAGAACCATAAGCCGAAGCAAAAACCGGCCATGCCCGTTTCAGCCAGGACGTTGAGATACATATTGTGGGCATGGAAAATGACGATGCCCGCTTCCTGGATCAGCTCGTTATAGACGGGATAGACGTGCTTGAAAGCCCCCCAGCCAATTCCCAGGACGGGATGGTCGACAAACATAGCAATGGCCGCTTCCCACATATCCATGCGCATCGAGACCGATGTATCGGCTTCACTGTGACTGAAAATGGACAGCAACCGGTCGGCGACACCGCCATGGTAAAAAGCCAGGATCAACGGGCCGGCCAAAAAGAGGAGCCACACCCGTTTATCCCAAAAGAGCCCGAAAAAGAAAATCAAGGCGCAGACGCTGAGCCAGGCACCACGGGAATAGGTCAGGACCAGACAGAGGGTCAGGATAGCCAAAAAAGCCAGGTACATGACATGATGCCAGCGGTGGCGGGTACAGATCATCATCGACGCCGAAGCGCTCATGATGATCAGCAAGAAGGCTGACAATAAGTTGGGGTTGTACAGCGTCGAATACATGCGGCGCCGCAGCATGGGAAAGGCTGAATTGTCGACCCATTCGGCCTCGTGGAGGGTCAGCATGTGGGCATACTGGTACAGGCCGTAGAGGGCGACGACAAAGGCACTGAGCAAGAGCGTCGAAAAGAGCAGGCGCCGCTCCCAGGAATGGCGGACGAACATAAGGATGCCAAAGTAGAGCACGAGGTACTGCAAAACCGTAAAGACGTAGAAAGCCGTCCCCAAGAGAAAGTGCGGTGAGCCGACGAGAGACAGAAAGGCCACCAGGGCAAAGCCGGCAGCTGGCAGGGACAACGGTGACTGACGCAAAGGCAGCTTGGGATATTTCTTACAGTAATACAGCCCCAGGCCCAAGGCGATGATGAAAAAGCCTTCCATGATGAACAAGTTCAAAGGCATAAAAAAGACAGTCCCGGCCATCGCATAGACGACGCGCAGCCGTGCCCGCTCGGCTGGCGTACTGCCGGTCCGTATCATCCACTTCATAACGTTCGCTCCTTACATTCCGTGTAAAATATATGTATCATTTTACCATAAGAAGGCGCGGAGGCGCAACGAAAAGGAGCTGTCGCGATGCGACAGCTCCTTTTCAGGGGTTAGGGGCTAGGGGTTAGGGGCTAGGGGTTAGGGGCTAGGGGTTAGGGGTTAGGGGCTAGGGGTTCGTGGCTAGTGGCTGGCTGCTGACCGCTAGCCGCTCGGCCCTTACTCAATATGGTATCTATTCCGGAAATACTTCCGGACTTCTCCCTGGATGTACAGGGAGCCGACGATGCAGAGGACCTGGTCCGGTTTGACGGCGGCCAGGGCCTTGTCCAGGCCGCCGGCGATGCTGCCGGCCCAATCGGCTTGGCACGGCAGGATAGCGGCCATGGCCTTGGGGTCGGCCGAGCGCGGCGTAGGTGCCGGCGCGCAGACGACGTAATCGTCGTCGTGGAAGAGTTCCTGCACCATCTGGCTGTAATCTTTGTCGGCCAGGACGGAGAAGAGGAAGACCCGTTTCCGCGAAGCGAAGACGTCTTCATAAGTCTTGCAGAAGGTGTCGATGCCAGCCGGATTGTGGGCGCCGTCGAGGACGACGTCGATATCCCCGGCCTTGAAGACCTGGAAGCGTCCGGGCCACTGGACGTGGCGGATGCCGTTTTCCAGCACCGTGCGGGTCAATTTCTTTTCATGGCGGGCCAGGATGAGCAGGGTCATGACGGCCGCTGCACAGTTCGTCCGCTGGTGCTTGCCCAAAAGGGGCAGGACCGTCGTAATGGCAAAGCCATATTTTTCCCGGACCGTCACCATCTGGCCGGTTGCCGGATCTTCCGGCCCGGCATTGCCGACGACGTCGAAGCTGTGGTCCAGGGCATAGAGGCGGCTGTGCTTTTCATAGGCCTTGCGGGCAATGACCTGCAGGGCCGGCCCGTCAGCCGTCGTGACGACGGGGACGCCTTCTTTGATGATGCCGGCTTTCTGCTCGGCAATGGCTTCAATCGTATTGCCACAGTATTTCATGTGGTCCATGGCGACGTTAGTGATGACCGAGACGACGGGAACGATGACATTCGTCGAGTCGAGGAGGCCGCCCAGGCCCACTTCGATGACGGCATAATCGACGCCGATATAATCGAAGTACCAGAAAGCGGCAGCCGTAATCATTTCAAATTCCGTCGGCCCTTCCCCGCCGTCAGCGACCATAGCTGTCACAGCGTCTTTGACGACGGCTACGGCCTTGGCGAAGTCGTCACGGGAAATATCATGATGGTCGATATGGATCCGTTCCGTATAGTCTTCCAGATGAGGCGACGTATAGCGTCCCGTCCGGAATCCCGCTTCCGTCAGGACCGATGCGATCATGGCCGTCACCGACCCTTTGCCATTGGTCCCGGTGACGTGAATCGTCTTATAGTGATTCTGGGGATTGCCCAGCCGTTCCAGTAAGGCCTGAATACGGCCGAGCCCCAGCTGGATGCCAAAGACATTGGCTGATTCCAGATAGTTGATTGCTTGTTCGTAAGTCATAGCCGCCTCTTAGAGTTTGGCCAAATCTTCCATGCGTTTGGTCAATGCAGCCATCTTTTCCTGATAATCGGCGAGTTTACCCTTTTCCTTTTCGACGACAGCTGCCGGTGCTTTCGAGAGGAAGCCCTGGTTGGACAATTTCTTGTCAAGGCGGGCGATTTCTTTCTGGAGTTTTTCCTGTTCCTTCTGGACGCGGGCCGTTTCTTTTTCGACGTCGATGAGGTCTTTGAGCTGTAAGTAGACTTCAATGCCCGGAACGACAGCGACGACGGCATTTTCCGGTTTGGCATCGTCCGCAGCCAGGAGGGTTACTTTATCGGCAAAAGCCAGGGTATGGAAGTAATCTTCATACGTCTTCAGCGTCTGTGCCATGTCTTCCGTAGCCGGTGCCAGGATGACCGGGGCTTTCTTACCCATGGGGACATTGGATTCAGCACGGAGGTTACGGATACCTTTGATGGCTTCCATCATGGTATTCATAGTAGCGGCATCGGCCGGGAAGTTCCATTTATCCTGCGTCTTCGGCCAGGGAGCGACGATGATGCTTTCGCCTTCGTGAGGCAGGTGCTGCCAGAGGTGTTCCGTAACGAACGGCATGAAGGGATGGAGCATTTCCAGTGTGTGCGTCAGGACATAGACCAGGACGTACTGGACCGTGTGTTTGTCCCGTTCGCTTTCGGCCTGGTACAGGCGCTTCTTGGCCAGTTCGATATACCAGTCGCAGTAGGAGTTCCAGATGAAGTTGTAAACGGCATCAGCAGCGTCGCCGAGTTCGTATTTATCGAGGTCTTCCGTGACTTTCGTGACTGTATCGTTGAAGGATGTGAGGATCCAGCGGTCGGCCAGGGTCAAATCTTTATCTTCGGGGACGAAGGTATCATCGAAATCGCCGAGGTTCATGATGACGAATTTAGAAGCGTTCCAGATCTTATTGGCAAAGTTGCGGTTGGCTTCGACGCGTTCCATGTAGAAGCGCATGTCGTTGCCCGGCGTATTGCCCGTAACCAGGGTGAAACGCAAGGCGTCGGCGCCGTACTGTTCGCAGACGCCGAGGGGATCGATGCCGTTGCCCAGGGATTTACTCATCTTACGGCCCTGGCTGTCGCGGACCAGGCCGTGGATGAAGACGTTCTTGAAGGGGATATCTTTCATGAATTCGCAGGTCATGAACATCATGCGGGCGACCCAGAAGAAGATGATGTCATAGCCCGTGACCAGGACGCTGGTCGGGAAGAACTGCTGGATATCCGGGGTCTTATCGGGCCAGCCCATGGTCGAGAACGGCCAGAGAGCCGAGCTGAACCACGTATCGAGGACGTCCGGATCGCGGTGGATATGTTTGCTGTGGCAATGCTGGCATTCGGTGATGTCTTCCCGGCTGACTGACGACTTGCCGCAGTCATCGCAGTACCAGACAGGGATCTGATGGCCCCACCAGAGCTGACGGCTGATGCACCAGTCGTGGACGTCTTCCAACCAGTGATTGTAGGTCTTGACGAAACGGTCCGGGATGAACTTGGTCTTGCCATCTTCGACGGCCTTGAGCGCAGCTTCGGTCAGGGGTTTCATCTTGACGAACCACTGCTTGGTGACGAACGGTTCGACGGTCGTCTTGCAACGCGAGCAATGGCCGACGGCGTGAGTCAGTTCTTCGATGTGGTCCAGGAGACCCAATTCTTTCAAGTCGGCGACGACGGCTTTCCGGCAGTCTTCCCGGGTCATGCCATTGTATTTGGCGCCGGCTTTTTCGTTCATCGTGCCGTCGAGGTTCATGATCATGATGGATTCCAGGTTGTGGCGCTGGCCCATTTCAAAGTCATTCGGGTCGTGAGCCGGCGTAATCTTGACGGCGCCAGTACCGAAACCGATGTCGACGTAATCGTCGGCAATGACTTCGACTTCACGGTCGACGAGGGGGACGACGACTTTCTTGCCGATGTATTTCTTCATGCGGTCATCGTTGGGATTAACGGCGACAGCCGTATCGCCCATGATGGTTTCCGGACGGGTCGTGGCGATCATGATATAATCATCTTCACCGACGACGGGGTATTTGATATACCAGAGATGGCCCTGGACATCGGAATGGTCGACTTCGATATCGGACAAAGCCGTATGGCAGTGCGGGCACCAGTTGGTGATGCGCTGGCCTTGATAGATGAGGCCTTTTTCATAGAGCGTGACGAAGACTTCGCGGACGGCACGGGCACAGGTATCGTCCATGGTGAAGCGCTTGCGGCTCCAGTCGCAGGAAGAACCGAGGCGGCGGACCTGCTTTTCAATGCGGTTGCCGTACTGTTCCTTCCAGGCCCAGACGCGTTTCAGGAATTCTTCACGGCCGATGTCGTAGCGGGTCTTGCCTTCTTCTTTAGCCAGCTGCTGTTCGACTTTGACCTGGGTAGCGATGCCGGCGTGGTCCGTGCCGGGAATCCAGGCGACGTTATAACCTTCCATGCGTTTGAAGCGGACGAGGATATCCTGCAGGGTATTGTCCAGGGCATGGCCCATGTGGAGCTGACCTGTGACGTTCGGCGGCGGCATGACGATGCTGAACGGTTTCTTGCTCGGATCCGGATCCTGATGGAAGTAGCCATTCTTTTCCCAAAAATCATACCAGGACATTTCAATGTCATTCGGTGCATAAGCGCCTAACTGTTCCTTATTCCATTTCATCTGTATTTCCCTCCAAAACAAAAAAGAGCATTCCCTCGCCTAAGGGTATTCCTTAGGACGAAAGAATGCTGTATCTTCCGCGGTACCACCTAATTTGCCGCTTGCGCGACCGCTTCATGGCACAGGTAACGTCTGCTGCACGGGCAGGCCTTTCCTCCTGCCAGCTCCCGGGTGACGCGCCCTACCCTCTTTGGATGCCCTCGCACCATACCTGGCATCTCGCTGGCAAAAAGAAATAAGGCTTCTTCCGCTCATCGCTTTTATGTGATAAATATTGTAGCAATTTTGCTTAGGCCTGTCAAGGTACTCCGCGTAAAATCAATAGATGCCCTGTTTGAAGAGGGTCATCATTTCCATGGTCAGGCTGGCCTTTTCCGTATCTTCCGGGATGTCCTGGCGGTCGATCCAGCCGGCCGCAGCCAATTCACCGTGGTCGACTTTCAAATTGTCATCGCCGTCGAGGTCGCAGAAGAAACCAAAGAGCAGCGTGTCCGTAAAGCACCAGGGCTGACTCTTATAGAATTGCAGGTTCTTGACCTTGATGCCCACTTCTTCCATGACTTCCCGGTGGACCGTTTCTTCGATAGTCTCGCCGACTTCGGCAAAACCAGCCAAGAGGGCGATATTCTTATATTCCCGGCCAGCGTACTTCGAGACCAGCAGTTTGTCGCCATGGCGGACGGCGACGATGACGGCCGGACAGATGCGCGGATAAATCATGGTATGGCAATGGTCGCATTGTACCATGCGTTCCTTCTCGCTGTGCATCATAGGGCGGCCGCAGCGCCCACAATAGATGTGGTTGCTGTACCAGTTGTTCAGGGACAGGCCGGCGATACCGGCAAAGGCCAGGTAGCGTGGCCGGGCAGCGCGCATGAAATTGATGGACACATAGGCAAAGCCGTCCCGTTCCGGCAGGGCTTCCCTGGCCAGGTAGAACTGAGACCGGTCTTCGGAAAAGAGCCAGCGGAACCGGTCTTCTCCGACATCGGCATAGTCGGCATAGCGGGGATAGACGAATTCTTTATCCCCTGTCAGCCGGACCAGGACCTTGCGCCCCTGATAAGACAACAGAATACCATCCTGTGCCAAGGGCACAGGGTGGTATTCGACATGGTACGTGTGATTTCCGATGTCTTGTATCATTCGACGAGTTTCGCTCCTTCATTGCTGCATTTCAGGATGTGACCCGTAGCGGCGATGCCGTGGTCGTTGAAGCAGTTGATCATGGCGTCCATGATCTGTACTTCCTTATCCGTCGCAAAGGCGATGAGCGTCGAACCGGAACCGCTGATGGTAGCGCCCAGAGCACCGGCTTCGACGGCCTTCTTGAGGACCAGGTCGCCGCTGGGGATGAGGCGCAGGCGGTAGGGCACGTGCAATTTATCCTGCAGGCCATAGGCGATGCGGTCGTACTGCTTGGTAAACAGTGAAGAAACGAGGAAGCTGACGCGGCTGACGTTGAAGACGGCGCTCTGATAGTCGATGGTCTTAGGCAGGGCCTTGCGGGCTTCTTCTGTCGAGACTTCGACTTCCGGGCTGACCGTAATGAAAGACAAGTCATCGTCGATAGGGATGGAATTGGTCAGGGTCTTGCCATCGGCCATGATGGAAACGGACAGGCCGCCGTAAATGGCGGGAGCCACGTTATCGGGATGGCCTTCGAGGACGGTCGCCATGGTCAGTATATCTTCGCGGGTCATCTTGTTGCCCGTCAGGGCGTTGCCGATGAGGATACCGCCGACCAGAGCTGCCGAACTGCTGCCCAGGCCGCGGGCTGGTGGGATGGCATTGACCAGGCGCAGGGTCCCACCCTTGGGCAGGGGCTGGCGGTTCTTGATGGCGACGGCTTTCATGGCCTGACCGACCATGTTCGCATCGAAATCACGGGGCAGGGTATTGACGCCCAGGCCTTCGATTTCGACGGTGATCGTGTCTTTATCCGGTTCTTCCGTAAAATAAATGTCATTGTACAAAGTCAGGGCAATCCCGACGGCATCAAAGCCGGAGCCGACGTTAGCCGACGTAGCCGGGATCTGTGCGTGCAGCGTTTTTGTCATTTCTTACACCTCGATTACACGAATGGCATTCGCAATCTTGCGAACGCACGACAAGTCTTCGATTTTCTGGAGCGAAGCCTGAACCAGGCCAGCTGCCGATTTGTCGATGAGGATGACGATTTCAGCGATTTCTGTCGTTTCATCCTTCTGAATGAGGGAGCGGATACTGATATTGTTTTCTGCCAGGACCTTGGAAACGGCTGCCAGGACGCCCGGTGCATTGTTGACGATCATGCGGATGTAGTACGGCGAGCAGATGTCGGCCTGCGGTTTGAGCTTGGCTTCGTGCCATACGTAATCCCGTTTGCCTGTCATCTTCAGGTTGCGGTGCAGGATGACGTTCATGACGTCGCTGACGACGGCGCTGGCTGTCGGCAGGGAACCGGCGCCCTGACCATAGAACATGACGTCACCGACGCAGTTGCCGCGGACGCAGACGGCATTGTAAGCACCGTCGACGTTGGCCAGCGGATGGCCTTTGCGGATGAAGGACGGATGGACGTTGAGGGAAATGCCGTCTTCATCCTGGCGGGCAATGGCCAGGAGCTTGATGACATAGCCCATTTCCGTGGCGTGTTCAATATCTTCTTTGCTAATGTTTTCAATGCCTTCGACATGGACATCGTTGAAGGTCACCGCCGAATGAAAGCCCAGCGTTGCCAGGATGGCAATCTTGCGGGCTGCATCGTAACCGCTGACGTCGTTCGTCGGGTCGGCTTCGGCATAGCCTTTTTCCTGAGCTTCTTTGAGGACGTCTTCATACGACGAGCCATAGGCCGTCATGTTGGACAAGATGAAGTTCGTCGTGCCGTTCATGATGCCGATGATTTCTTCGATGCGGTTGCTGTTGAGCGACGAATACATGGGGCGCACGATAGGGATACCGCCGGCGACGCTGGCTTCGAACTGGAAGTCCACGTCATGCTGCTGCGACAATTTCAGCAGCGGGATGCCGTAATCGGCAATGAGGTCCTTATTGGCACTGATGACGCTCTTGCCGCGCAGGAAGCACTGTTCGATGCAATCCTTGGCAAAATCGGCACTGCCCATGACTTCGACGACAATTTCGATGTCATCATCGTTAATGATATCGTTGAAATCCGTCGTGAGCTGGATGGAATCCGGTAAGTCTTCCATCTTTTCGTACTTATTCAAATCGCGGATAAGGACCCGCTTGATGTTGATTTTCGTATCGAGCTGTTCTTCAATGAGCGGACCGTTCATGGCCAGTAAGTCGACAACCCCTTTACCGACCGTACCGCATCCTAACAAGGCAATGGAAACATTTTTCATGAGCCTACTCCCCCTTTTTATCTTACGCTTGTCCGATGATATCGACTTTGCTGACACCAGACAGCTTTTCTAACGTTTTGATCAGTTCATCGACAGGAACAGTCATATCCTTGGTTTCGATGGACAAGCTGACATCTGCCATCCCCTGCAAGGGAATCCCCTGGTTGATAGTCAGGATACTGCCGTTATTGGCAGCGACCGTGTTGAGCACTTGCGATAATTCGCCAGGACGGTCGAAGATCATGACCGACAAGGTGACGATTTTCCCCTGGGTTACATCGTAAAACGGGAAGACATAATCCTTATATTTATAGTACGCACTGCGGCTCAAATCCATCATGCGGACGGCTTCATTGATGGTGCGCGTCTGATGATGCTTGAGGATTTCTTTGACCTTGATGGTCTTCTTGATGGCTTCAGGCAGAATGTCTTCACGGACCAGGTAAAATTTATGGTTACTGTCTTCTTTCACTCGGCTTCCTCCCTTTCAAGAAAATATTGATATGTCGCCATGAGGCCCGGCATGAGTTTCATCTTCGGCCGCCAGCGGAGCGTTCCGATGGCTTTGCCATTGGCCAGGGACGACCGGAAAATATCGCCTTTACGGGCTTCTCCATAAGAAACGGCCACACCGGCATGAGAGAAATACAAGAGGATTTCTTTCAGCGCGTTGATAGTCGTCTCGATCTGCGTGCTGATGTTATAAATCCCTGACGGCACGCCGTCGTCCATAGCGGCGATATTGGCACGGGCTACGTCCTTGACGTAGACGAAGTCGCGGGACTGTTCCCCGTCGCCGAAAATCGTCAAGTCTTCGCCGCGGGCCAAGGCCCTGGCAAAGAGGCCGACGACACCGCCTTCGCCGCCATTGCCCTGGCGTTCGCCGTATACGTTGGCATAGCGCAGGATGGCATAGGGCAGTCCGAAAAGGCTGCCATAGAGCTGGATATACTTTTCCGCAGTCACTTTGGTCAGGCCGTAGAACGACGCCGGTGCCAGCGGTTCCGATTCGTCCAGGGGCACTTTGGGATTATCGCCATAGACGGCGGCCGACGACGAATAGATGAATTTCTGTATCCCCTGGCGGCGGCACTGTTCCAGGACATTGATCAGGCCGATGACGTTGAGTTCGGCATCGTCCCTGGGATGGGCCAGGGAATAGGACACCTGGGTCTGGGCCGCTTCATGGAAGACGATATCGAAACGGCCTTCTGCAAAAAGGGCCTGCAGGGCCGCTTCATCGCGGATATCGCCTTCGACGAAACGGGCCGCTGCCGGGATCTGATCCCGGCAGCCTGTACTCAGGTTATCGAAGACCGTCACGTCATGGCCAGCTTCCAGCAAGGCGTCGACGAGGTGGGAACCGATGAAACCGGCCCCGCCGGTAACTAAAATATGCAAGGTAAGACCTCCAATCCTTACGGCAGGTCGCCGTAAGTAATGAGTTCAATCTGTTTGGCTTCCAGCTGCTGGCGGATAGCCGGTGACAGCAGGGCCTGGAATTCATCCTGCCAATGATAGCTCCAGGAAAAGGACTGGCTGAGGACAGCCGTACTGCGTCCTGGGTGCATCATGATTTCATGCGTCCCAAAAGGCAGTCTGTCAATGAGATAGTGCAGATTGCTTTCGGTCATGTGACCGCCGTCGACCATACCCCAGAAAAAATCCGTCGTCGTGAAGTGCAGGCGCCGGACCGAGGCCATGGCTTTCTTTGACAAGTAGGTCAGGCCGTCGCGGCCGGCAATGCGCACGGGATTGGCCGACAATACCTTATAGGAATAGGCTTCCCTGGGGATGCGCAGGCGGTGGATACCGTATTTCATCATCAGCGACTGGACGATGGACCAGATCTGCGGCAGGACGTGCAGGTGCTGGTGGCTATCCAGGTGGTCGATGGGAAGGCCGGTGGCCATGATCTTTTCCATCTGGGCGTCGAGTTCCCGATAGACCTGACCGTAATCGAGCTTCCCCTGGCAGGCCCGCTTGATGACTTCCGTATAACTTTCCGGCAGCAGGCCGTCGGGCTGGACCAGAGTCGGTACTTCCTTAGCCGCTAGGATCGTCGGCAGGGACCCGACCAGGCTGAGATGGATGCCGATGCCCAGTTTGGGACACTTCCGGGCCAGATCGACGGCTTCGTCAAAAGCCGGGCCGTTGGCCAGCAGGGATGTGCTGGTCAGGACGCCTTGTTCACAGGCTTCGATGACGGCCTGATTGACTTCTGTATGGATGCCGAAATCATCGGCATTAATGATGACTCTATTCATCTTTCAAACTCCCCGTCCTTTCAGGACGTACTACATAACGAGCTTAATGACTATTATACATGGACAATCGTATTTTGACAATATCCCTCGCCCATTCTATTCCGTAAATTGCCGATACGCCGCTTCCTTCACTTTACGCTGCCAATCCTTCAGCGGCGTCCCTGTCTCAGCGGCTGCAGCCCGGCAATCATCGTATTCTGCGGATATGTTGACGACCTTGCCGCCATAGCGGCAGACCTTGCAGTGCAGGTCGCGGCCGTCGACATGGACCGTCGTGATGAGCCGGTCGCAGGCCAGGCGGGTCACCGGGAAAAAGCGGACACCAATGGACGTCGTCTCCCTGACGATGACGCCGATGAGGGTATCGATGAGTTCCTGACGGCACAATACGCAGAGCATAGACGCCATGCGGCCTTTCTTCATCATCATCGGCATGGCCCAGACATCGTTGGCGCCCTGGGCCAGGATGAGGGAAAAGACGTATTCCATGTTCTGCGGGTTCATGTCATCGATATTTGCTTCCAGCTGCCATAACGTTTCCATTGCCATCACCTCAAGCTGTTCATCGTATCGGCCAGGCGGCCGGCGCCGAAGCCATTGTCGATATTGACGACGGATACGCCGGCAGCACAGCTGTTGAGCATGGCCAGGAGGGCCGACAGGCCATGGAAATTGGCGCCATAGCCGATGCTGGTCGGCACGGCAATGACCGGTTTATCGACGAGGCCGCCGACGACGCTGGCCAGGGCTCCTTCCATGCCGGCGACGACGATGTTGACGTTGGCCTGGCGGATATCATCGACGCGGGCCAGGAGGCGGTGGATGCCGGCGACGCCGACGTCATAGATGCGTTCGACGCGGTTGCCCATGATTTCCGCCGTCAAGGCCGCTTCTTCGGCAATGGGGATATCGCTCGTCCCGGCGGTGATGACAGAAATGAGGCGGTCGCCATTGACGACGGTCTTGTCTTTATGCTGATAGACCATACGGGCCAGTTCGTCATACTGGGCAGCCGGATGGCGCCCGGCCAGGGCGTCGTAGACGGCTTTGTCGGCCCGCGTGCCGATGACGTTGTCGTACTTTTCCATGAGGATGTCCAGGATCTGTACCGACTGGTCGATGGTCTTGCCGGCACAGTAGACGACTTCCGGAAAGCCGCAGCGCTGCTGACGCTGTAAGTCCAGTTTTGCAAAGCCCAAATCGAGGGTTTCCTTATTTTCTTCCATAATTACTCCTTAAAGCCATTTTTTTCCCATGCCTTATATAAGACGATGCCGACCGACATGGACAGATTCAGTGATTCTGTATCGGGACGCATGGGAATGGTCAGTACGTCATCACAGCAGTCCAGGAAATCCCCTGGCAGGCCGTTTCCTTCGTTGCCGAAAGCCAGGATGACGGGCTGGCTGTAATCAGCGTCGACATAAGAAATGGTCCCTTCCGGGGCCGTCCCGTAAACCTTACGGTCCTCATCAGCGCAGAACTGGTCCAGCTGTTCATCGGTCACGTCCTGGACGACAGGAACCTTGAAGATGGCCCCCATGGCACTGCGGATTGTCTTGTCGTTGTAGACGTCGACGCTGCCTTCACTGAGCAGGACGGCACCGGCATTGGCAGCCGCCGCCGTGCGCAGGATGGTCCCCAGATTCCCCGGGTCCTGGATGGAGCGCAGATAGAGGACAGCTTTTTCCGGTGCAATAGCCGGCAGGCTGTCAAACGTATAGGCAAAGAAAGGCAGCATAGCGGCCAGCCCCTGAGGCGTCTTCGTATCTTTCAGCTTGTCATAGACGCTGTCGGTGACCGCATAAAAAGTCCAGCCCAGTTCGAGTCCCCTGGCATAGAGGGCTTCAAAGCCATCCAGGGCCCTCCCCTTTTCCGAGACGAAGCAGATGGCATCGGGAATCGCCATGGCCGCCGCGTCGGCGATGACCCGCAGGCCTTCGACGAAGACGCGCTGATGGGCCTGGCGGCCTTTCTTCTGCTTCAGGGAGCAGGCCATCTTGACCCACTGGTTGTCGCGGGACGTAATTTCGTTCATAGTACCTCCTATCTACCCGCCGTGCGGATAAAAAAAGGGACCTCGCATGATAACTTTCATGCGACAGTCCCTCTCGTATAAGCCATGGTTACTGCTGATCCGGCTTGTCATCCTGATGTCCGTTGCTCTTGAGCAGGCTTTCGCGGTTCTGCTGGATGCTGGACAAGGTCTTTTCCAATGTTGATTCAACGTATTTGAGGACATCGCCGGCATAGGTAATGGAGCTGTTCTTCAGCTGTTCCGACGAATCGTTGGCATTCTGGATGATCTGGTTGGCATGTTCCTGAGCCTGCCGTACCAGTTCGCTTTCTTCTGTCAATTTGGCAATATAATCCTTGGCCTGGGCGACCATGCTTTCGGCATGATGCTGGGCATCGGAAATGATCTTATCTTTTTCGGACAAGACTTTCTTAGCCTGTTCCAATTCGGCCGGCATGGATTCTTTCAAATCGTCGATGATCTGAAGGATTTCTTCTTCTTCGACCATCTTCTTATTGGTAAAAGGCATCTTCGAGGCGTTCATTACCAAACTTTCCAAATCTTCTAACAGTTTATCCGAATTCATGTATTCTCCACTCCTAAGCATTGTACTTGTCTGCAAACTTCTCTTTCAGTTTCTGTTCGACGTAATCAGGGACCATATCATCGAGCTTGCCGCCGAAGCAGGCCAGTTCGCGGATACCCGTCGAGCTGATATACGAATACTGGGTGCTGGTCATGATGAAGACCGTTTCGATGCGCGGTTCCACCTTCTTCATGAGCAGGGCCCGCTGGAATTCGTATTCAAAATCGCTCAGGGCGCGCAGGCCGCGGATGATGATAGTCGCACCGTGTTCGATGGCATATTCGTTGAGCAGGCCATGGAAGCTGACGACTTCGATGTTGGGAATGTGTTTCGTCGTTTCCCGCAACATCTCTTCCCGCTCTGCCATCGAGAACAAGGGCTTCTTCGACGGGTTCTCAAAGACAGCGACGATGAGCTTGTCGACAAGCTGGCTCCCCCGTTCAAAAATATCAATGTGTCCATTGGTGACAGGATCAAAACTGCCGGGACAAATACCGATTCGCACTTTCTAGACTCCTTCCTGACGACGGCGGATAAAGGCGATCCGCGTGTCTTTCCCATAGGATTTTTCTCTGATGACCTCATACAATGGGCTCTCCGTTATACCTTCGTTCCGGCTGTATTCCATCAGAATCAATCCTCCCGGAGCCAGCAAATCGTATTCACCTATCAAAGCGATTGTATCGTTCACCAAATTTTTGTTATACGGCGGGTCCGCAAAGATATAATCAAATTTGCGTCCCTGCAGCCGTGCCAGGGCCTTGGCCGAATTAAGGCGCAGCACTTCGACACAGTCTGCAAAACCGCAAAGGGCTGCATTCTGGCGGATGAGCTGCTGCGTGTAATGGTCGATGAAGACCGCCGAGACCGCACCGCGGCTCAGCGCTTCCAGCCCGAGGGCACCCGTACCGGCAAAGATATCGAGGACAACGGCACCGCGCAGGCCGCCGCTGTTTTCGAGGATATTGAAGAGACTTTCCCGCGTACGGTCCAGCGTCGGCCGGGTCAGCATCCCTTTCGGGGATTTCAGGACCCGTCCTCTGGCACTGCCGGATATGATTCTCATAGGATCACCTGCTCGTACATAGTTAATTATACACGTTTTTTATTACATATCAATCTATTTTTTCTTAATTCGTTCGACCTTCAGTTCCTTGCCGTGCATGAGGCGGATGATGTTATCTTTATGGCGCACGACGACCAGCAGGGCGGCCAGCAGGCCGAAAATCGTCAGCGGCAGGGGTTCATGGAAAAAGAACATGGTAATGGGCACCAGGATGGCCGCTACGATGGAGCCAAGGGAGACGATGCGCGTCAAGGCGACGATGACGGCCCAGACGCAGAAGACGATGAGCGTTTCCCACGGAGCCAGGAACAAGATGATGCCCAGACCGGTGGCGACGCCCTTGCCGCCTTTGAACTTGAGGAAAATCGAGCACGAGTGGCCGATGATGGCCAGCAGGCCGCCGACAATCATGAAGTAAATCTGCGTGTCTGCACTGCCCAGACCCGCCTGGCTGGCGACCTGGCCGAGGTAGACGCCGAGCATCCCCTTGGCGACATCGCAGATGAGGACCAGCAGGCCGCCGACGGCGCCCAAGACGCGATAGGCATTGGTCGCCCCTGTGTTATGGCTGCCGTAGTCCCTGATGTCCGTATGATACAAGGCCTTGCCGATGACCAGGCCGCTGGGGAAGGACCCGGCGATATAGGCCAGTATCAGGCAGAGGATTCCGAGCATCATAAGCTTTCACCGTCCTTCTTCCCGCGCAGGATGAGCCGGATCGGCGTCCCTTCGAAGCCGAAGGTTTCGCGCAGGCGGTTTTCCAAAAAGCGCAGGTACGAGAAATGCATGAGCTGTGGTTCATTGACGAAGAGGATGAACGTCGGCGGCTGGACCGAAGCCTGGGTCATGTAGTAGATCTTGAGCAGCTTGCCGCCCTTGGCCGGCGGCGGATTGGTCAGCTGGGCATCTTCGATGAGTTCGTTGAGGACGCTCGTCGACACGCGCATGTGCTGCTGTTCCGAGACGAACTTGACCATATCGGCCAGGCGGTTGATGCGCTGCTTGGTCAGGGCCGAAGCGAAGAGGATCGGTGCATACTGGAGGAAAGCCAGTTCGCGGCGGATATCTTCTTCAAATTTGTGGCTCGTCTTGCTGTCTTTTTCGACGAGGTCCCACTTGTTGACGACGATGATGCAGCCCTTGCCGGCTTCATGGACGTACCCGGCAATCTTCGTATCCTGTTCGGTCACGCCTTCCGTCGCATCGATGACCAGGACGGCGATGTCCGAGCGGTCGACGGCGCGCAGGGCCCGGACGACGCTGTAGCGTTCGACAGGCATATCGATCTTAGCCTTGCGGCGCATGCCGGCCGTATCGATGAGTACGAAGTCCGTCCCTTCATAGGACCAGTGCGTATCGATGGAATCGCGCGTCGTACCCGGCACGTTGCTGACGATGACCCGGTCCTGCCCTAAGAGGGCATTGGTCAGGGACGACTTGCCGACATTCGGCCGGCCGACGAGGGCGATGTGGATGGCTTCATCGTCATCGTCCATAGCCGGGACTTTCTTGATGTACTTCAGGACTTCATCGAGGAGGTCGCCGAGGTTCATCAGGTTGACAGCCGAGACGCCGATGGGGTCGCCTAAGCCGAGGCTGTAAAATTCGTAGATATTCATTTCTTGTTCGACGCTGTCGATCTTGTTGACGACCAGGATGACCGGCTTGCCGCACGAACGGAGGATGTGGGCGATTTCTTCATCCTGGGGCTGGACGCCGACTTTGCCGTCGACAACGTAGAGG
Source organism: Megasphaera jansseni (assembly GCF_047974155.1). Classification (NCBI taxonomy): domain Bacteria; kingdom Bacillati; phylum Bacillota; class Negativicutes; order Veillonellales; family Veillonellaceae; genus Megasphaera; species Megasphaera jansseni. The sequence goes on from NZ_JBHYRR010000004.1 coordinate 51,479, forward strand.
ATGACGTCGGCTTCGCGGATGGCCAGTTCAGCCTGATAACGCATACTGGTGAAGATATGGTTATCTGAATCGACGAATTCGATGCCGCCCGTATCGATCATGGTGAATTCCTGGCCGAGCCATTCGGCGTCGAAATAAATGCGGTCGCGCGTGACGCCGGGGATGTCTTCGACGATGGAAATGCGCTTCTTGACGATGGCATTAAAGAGCGTCGATTTGCCGACGTTCGGACGTCCGACGACAGCGACTAAGGGTTTGTACATGGCAGAATCCTTTCTATAGACGAAAAAAGGATAACCGGTAGAGCCCGGCTATCCCCTTTTTGTGAAACCTTAGTTGTTTTCTTCTTCTTTATCCTGGTTATCGAGATAGTTGCGAACTTCCTGTTCTTCTTCATCTTTCTGAATGGCCAAGACGCTGAGAGAAATCTTTTTCTTATCCGTATCGATGCCGATGATCTTAACGTTCATGACATCGCCGATGTTGACCAGGTCTTTGACAGCAACGCCGCGTTTTTCCGTCAATTCGGAAATGTGGAGCAGGCCCTGCAATTCCGGATCGATGGCCAGGATAGCGCCGAAGGGCAGGAGCTTCTTGACTTCGCCTTTGACGATATCGCCGACTTCAAATTTTTCGATAGCAGCGATCCAGGGGTTCTTCTGGAGTGCTTTCAAGGACAAGGAAATACGGTTCCGTTCTTTATCGAATTTCTGAACGAGGACCTGGAGTTTTTCACCCGTATGGAGAACGGCATCGACAGAGCTGATGCGTTTCCAGGAAATGTCGGAAATGTGGAGCAGGCCTTCTACGCCGCCGAGGTCGATGAATGCACCATAGGGCATGATCTTGACGACGGTGCCTTCGAGGACAGCGCCTTCTTCAATGTGTTTGAGGGCTTCTTCGCGTTTGGCTTCGCGTTCTGCTTCGAGGACAGCTTTGCGGGAAAGGACGAGGCGGTTCTTGTGTTCGTCGATGTCGATGACTTTGACCTGGAAGGTCTGGCCTACGAGATAGTCCAAAGATTTAACGAATTTGATATCGCCCTGGGAAAGGGGAATGAAACCACGCAGGGATTTGATGGAAACGACAAGGCCAGCCTTGTTCGTTTCTTTACCTGTACATTCGACGAGCTGGTCGTTTTCAAAAGCATCGCGGACTTCTTTCCAGTCTTCGACTTTTTTCATCTTGACGAGGGAAACGACGATAGCTCCTTCTTCTTTGATGTTGTTGGCGATTTCAACAGTCAGTTCGTCGCCGACTTTGACAAAGTCACTTGCTTTTTCCGGAGCGGGAACAGCCATTTCCTTTTTCGGCAGGATTGCTTCTGCTTTCGTACCGATGGAAACATAGGCAGCATCATCATTCACAGAAATAACCGTGCCTTTGACCACGTCACCTTTCTTTGGATTTTCTTCATAGTCATACTTGTCCAACAATTCTTCACTCATTACTTCTGTGCCTTCAGCTTGCAAATTTTCCATAATCTTAACAACCTCCTGTATTATCCAATCCGGCGTGGAAGCGCCGGCTGTAATGCCTATATGATTCATACCACGGAACCAGGCCGTATCCAATTCGGCTGCTGTTTCGATGTGGTATGTCGGGCAATCCTGTTCACGGCATACCTGCGCGAGGCGGCCTGTGTTGGCGCTGTTCTTGCCGCCAATGACGATCATGGCGTCCACATGGCCTGCCAGTTCTATCGCTGCCTGCTGACGCTGCTGCGTCGCCGTGCATATGGTCATATGCACATCGAGATGATTGGTCTTTCGTTGCAGGATAGCGGCGATACGCTTGAATTGCTCTTGAGAGAACGTCGTCTGGACGACGACTCCCATAGAATCGCAAAAGGGAATTTTTTCAGCTTCTTCTTCCCTATCTATTATAATAGCACGATTTGCCCCCCATTGTGAAATGCTAATTACTTCAGGATGGGATTTTTCTCCTACTATTATGAGTTTTTCGCCCTTTTCGACGATGTTTTTGGCGTCTTGCTGGGCCTTTTTGACGTGTGGACACGTCGCATCTATGACTTTTAGTTCTTTTTGAGCGGCCTGTTCATAGATATCCGGGCCGACTCCATGAGAGCGTATCAGGACGACAGCCCCCCTGTCGACATCATTCAGCGAGTCGACAGGTGATACGCCATGAGCGGCTAAACGCCCGACAACTTGCGGATTGTGGATGATGGGTCCCAGGGTATGGGTTCCCTTTTCAGCCTGCCCCGCAAGCTCGACAGCCCGGCGCACGCCATAGCAAAAGCCACAGGCCGCGGCGAGAGTTACTTTCATTTTGCGTCCCCTTTATACTGATTTTGCATAGCTATGATAATATCGCGGATTTTGTCGGAAAAACCTTTGACCAAGTCGCGATCCGACGCCTTTCCTACCGGCGCCGGGACAGGTTTGCCAAAGATGACCCGGACAGGGCCGGTCTTTTTCGGCAAAAATTCGGAATTGACGATAGCCGCCGGCAGGACCGGCACCTGGGCCTTGATGGCGATACCGGCGAAACCTTCATGGAAGGGACCGACTTTGCCGCCCCGCGTCCGTTTCCCTTCAGGGAAAATCCCCAGGACCTCGCCGCTTTTCAAGACCCGGAAGGACTCGATGACGGCTTTGCGGTCGATATGGCCGCGATGGACCGGGAAGGTGTGGACATAGCGCAGGAACCAGCCCATGAGGGGATTGCGGAACAATTCCTCTTTGGCCATGAAATGGATCAGATGATGGCGCATGGCCGTCCCCAGCAGGGGCGGATCGAAATTGCTGGCGTGATTGCAGACGACGAGGAACGGCCCCTTTTCGGGGATGTTCTCTTCGCCGATGACTTCCATGCCCAGTACCCCATAGGTAGCAGCATTGAATATCTTGCGGATTATGCCATAAGTAAAGGTATGCATCAGCCTCGCTCCTTCATCAGGCCGAGGATGACGTCGGCCGTCTGCTCTAAATCGAGATCGCTGTTGTCGACGACGATGGCATCGTCCGCCTTTTTCAGCGGCGAAACGGCACGGTGTGAATCCATGTCGTCGCGGGCAGCGATGCTGGCGGCGATTTCTTCATACGTTTCGCTGCCGCCTTTGGCCTGGACTTCCAAGTAACGGCGGCGGGCCCGGGAATCGACAGATGCCGTCAGGAAAATCTTGAGGTCTGCCTGGGGCAGGACGACCGTCCCGATATCGCGGCCGTCGAGGATGACGCCGCCTGCTTTCGCCATAGCCTGCTGTAATTTTACCAGTTTTTCCCGTACGACCGCAAGGGCCGCGACGGCAGAAACATGGGACGATACGCGCTGGGTCCGGATGGCTTCGGTCACTTCCGTCTGCCCAACGTAGACGCGGCACAGGTCAGCCTGCGGTTCCAGGCGGATGTCAATGGTATCGACGAGGTCACGGACCGCTTTTTCATCGGAAAGATCGATGCCCTTTTCCAGGACAGCCCAGGTAAAGGCGCGGTACATGGCTCCCGTATCGATATACAAGTAATGGACCCGGTTGGCCAGGACCTTGGCGACACTGCTCTTGCCCGCTCCGGCCGGCCCATCAATGGCAACCGTTAATTTTCGCATGGTATGCACTCCTTTGTAGCGGCCGCCGTTCCGGCTACGAAGCCCGTCGAAAAGGCTGCCTGCAGATTATAGCCGCCTGTAAAGGCGTCGATGTCGATGACTTCTCCGGCAAAATAGAGATTGGGGACAAGTTTCGACTCCATCGTCTTGGGGTTGATTTCCTTGACGGCAATACCGCCAGCCGTGACGATAGCTTCTTCTATGGGACGCGTCCCGGTCACGGTCAGGCTCAGGGCCTTGAGGGTATCGACCAGGTCCTGCCGCTGTTCCCGGGAAATCTGGTTGACCGGACAGTTAGCGGCGATGCCGGCCTGGTCGAGGACGATGGGGATGAGCCGCTGGGGCAGGAGATCCTTCAGCCCATTGGCGGCTTCCTTGCGGATGTATTTTTCGAAATCCCGCCGCAGCCGGGCATCAAGCTTTTCCTTGGACAAGGCCGGTTTGAGGTCGATGCGCAGCTGCATGGGAAAGGTACAGGACTTCTTATGGGCCACCTCGGTGCTGAGCATGAGGATGATCGGCCCGGAGACGCCGAAATGAGTAAAGAGCATTTCGCCGAAATGGGAGGCGGCTTTCTTGCCCCGCTTCCACAACGACGCTTCGACATTGCGCAGGGACAGGCCCGACAGGGTATGCGGCCAAGTTTCTTCCGTCGTAAAGGGGATGAGCGACGGTTTCAGCTCGGTCACGCTGTGGCCCAGGCTGCGTGCAAAGCCGTAGCCATCGCCGGTCGAACCGGTCACGGGATAGGACATGCCGCCCGTCGTGATGATACAGGCATCGCCTTCATAGTTCCCTGACGCAGCGCTGACGACCATGCGGCTGCCCCAGGCCTTGACGGCGTGAACGGCATCGCTCAGATGAAGGTCGACGCCTTTCTGGCACAGCTTGCGATAGAAGAGCTTGCGCACTTCGATGGCACTATCTGACTGGGGGAAGATACGGCCGCCCCGTTCCTCTTTCGTCGCCAGGCCCCAGGTATGCAATTTATCCAACAGATCCTGGTTGGTAAATTGTTCATACGCACTGTAGAGGAATTTGCCATGGCCTGGCGTATGGGCGACGAAATCGGCCATGCTGCATGAATTGGTCAGGTTGCAGCGGCCTTTGCCGGTGATGCCCATCTTCTTGCCGACGATATCATTTTTTTCAAATAAGTGTACCCTGGCCCCGGCTTCTGCCGCGGCCAGCGCAGCCATGATGCCGGCCGCACCGGCACCGATGACGAGTATTTCCTTCATAGGCACTCCTGTTTATTTATATTTGTAGAGTTCCGCCACTTCTTCGCGGGTCAGCTTGCGATAGGCCCCGCGCTTGACACCGCTCAGGGTCAGGAAGGCGTACTGGACGCGGCGCAGGTTGTGGACCTGATAGCCGAAGAACTCGAACATGCGGCGGACCTGGCGGTTACGCCCTTCATGGATGGTGATTTCCACACTGGTCAGGTTCGTCTTCGGGTCATAGCCGATATAGTAGACATCGGCCGGAGCCGTCATGCCGTCCTTCAGTTCGACGCCGTCTGCCAGGTGCTGCAGGACCGAATCGGCGATGCGCCCTTTGACCTTGACTTCATAGGTCTTGTCGACGAGGCGGCTGGGATGCATGAGGATATTGGCCAGTTCGCCGTCATTGGTCATGAGCAGCAGGCCTTCCGTATTCTGGTCCAGGCGGCCGACGGCATAGATGCGGTCTTTTTCCTTCTTGAAATAATCCATGACCGTCGCCCGGCCCTGGTCGTCGCTCGACGTGGTGATGACGCCTTTCGGCTTATTGAACAGATAATAATGCTTCGGCTGCGCTTCCAGAGTCTTGCCGTCGACGGCAATGCGGTCCTTGTCGGGGTCGACTTTCGTACCCAGTTCGCGGACGATGATGCCGTTGACGCGGACGCGCCCTTCTAATATCATCTTTTCTGAAGCGCGCCGTGAAGCGACACCGCAGTTACTCATCACTTTCTGTAACCGTTCTTCCATCAGTTGCATCCTCCGTAATATCTGCCGGCATATGGCCGGCTAAATCGGCCAGGGAATCCATGCCGATACATTCTAAAAAATAAGCGGACGTACCATATAAAATCGGCCGTCCCGGACTGTCCTTGCGTCCCAGTTCGACGACCAGCCCCTGCTGGACCAGCGACGTCAGGACCCGTTCCGACGAGACACCGCGCAGCTTTTCGATTTCGGCCCGCGTAATGGGCTGCTTGAAGGCGACGATGGCCAGGACTTCCAGGGCCATGGAAGTCAACTCTGTCGTCCCCGTCCGGACCCATTGCAGGGCATCGTGGAGATCCGGCCGCGTGACCAGCTGAAAGCCGCCGGCGACGCGGATGAGGACGATACCCCGGCGCTGGCTGCTGAGCAGATGCTGCAGGCGGTCTGCCGTTTCTTCGGTTTCGGCCTGGGTCCAGCCCGTATGGGCACAGATGGCCGTCACCGTCATGGGGTCGCCGCTCAAAAAGAGCAGGGCTTCCAGCAGAGCCGTAGGCTCCATGGTATCAGTTTGGCGTGTATCGTAAGGCAATGGTATTCCCATCCTCTCCTTCAGCAACAGTAGCGCATTGGCCGACTTTCAGCAGCTCCAGGACGGCCAGGAAGGTGACGACCAGTTCAACCCGCGACCGGCAGGTCCGGAAAATGGCGTCGACAGTCATCGTCCCCTGGTTCCTTCGCAAGGCGTACGTGACGCGGCGCATGCACTCTTCGACGCTGTAGATTTCCTTCTGTATACGGATTTCTACGGCTGTCGGCTCGGGAAGGGCCTGGCAGACCTTGTGGAACGCCTGATAAAGGGCCTGTGTGTCGATGTGGCCGGCAAAGCGGGCCTCATAGGGCATGGCTGTCGGCAGGCGCCCCAGCATGAGGCTGCGGGCATCCCACAACTGTCCCATAGCCTGGGACAGGGCTTTCATCTTCTTATATTCGACGAGCTGGCGGACCAGCGCTTCCTGCGGGTCTTCTTCCTCCTCTTCAGCCAGTTTCGGCTGCTTGGGCAGCAGCAGGCGGGACTTGATCTGTAAGAGCGTCGCTGCCATGACGAAGAACTTGCTGGCATAATCGACATCGAAGGTGTCGATGTCCGCCACGTAGGCGTTGAACTGGTCCGTAATCTCGACGATGGGTATGTTATAAATATCGACTTTATTCTTTTCGATGAGATAGAGCAGCAGGTCCAGAGGACCTTCAAAATCCGATACTTTATACTTGTATTCTGTCATGATTCATTATAACTCATTTTCCCATGAATGTGAATTTAACTGGACTGCGAAAAGGAGCTGTCCTAAGACAGCTCCTTTGTTTTGCAAGGGACTCGTCGGCCACGGCCAACGCCGCTTACACGCTCGTTGTTTTTTTGGTGCCGGGGACCGGAATCGAACCGGTACGGATATCTCTATCCGACGGATTTTAAGTCCGTTGCGTCTGCCAGTTCCGCCACCTCGGCATGACGAAAGATGAAAATATGGAGGCGGCACCCAGAATCGAACTGGGGATGAAGGTTTTGCAGACCTCTGCCTTACCGCTTGGCTATGCCGCCATATATGGAGCGGAAAACGAGACTCGAACTCGCGACCCCCACCTTGGCAAGGTGATGCTCTACCACTGAGCTACTTCCGCATTTGTGGTGCTCAGGGACGGAATTGAACCGCCGACACGGGGATTTTCAGTCCCCTGCTCTACCGACTGAGCTACCTGAGCAATTGGCGACCCCGATCAGATTTGAACTGACGATCTTCGCCGTGACAGGGCGACATGTTAAACCGCTACACCACGGGGCCACTTTCTTTCGTTCTTTCGAGGTTGTTTCGGTATTTCTTAGTGCCTCGAACAAAAACTATTCTACTACAAGAAAGATGTTTTGGCAAGTACTTTTTTTATTTTTTTCAAACTTTTTTGGATGGTAAAAAAAGACGCCCGTCATGGCCGAAACCATCACAGGGCGTCCCGATGAATTCAAAAAAGGTTATTTTGCATAATCCACCATCCGCGTTTCGCGGATGACGACGACTTTGATCTGGCCTGGATATTCCAGTTCCGCTTCGATGCGTTTGACGATGTCGTGGACCAGCAGGACACAGTCCGATTCATCCAGCTTGTCCGGTTTGACCATGACACGGATTTCGCGGCCAGCCTGGATGGCGAAGCAGTCTTCGACGCCATCGAAAGATTCGGCGATTTCTTCGAGTTTCGTCAGGCGTTTCAGATAGTTTTCCAGCGTTTCCCGGCGGGCACCCGGACGGGCAGCCGATACGGCATCTGCCGCCGATACCAGGACGGCTTCGACGCTGTGCGGTTCTTCATCGCCGTGATGAGCCGCGATGCAGTTGACGACCAGCTTGGATTCGCCATATTTCTTGGCGATTTCCGTACCGATCGAAACGTGAGTCCCTTCCAATTCGTGGTCCAGGGCCTTGCCGATATCGTGAATCAGGCCAGCCCGTTTCGCCAGGTTTTCATCGACGCCCAGTTCAGCCGCCATGATGCCGGCCAGCTGAGAGACTTCAATGGAATGGCGCAGGACATTCTGGCCATAACTGGTACGATAGCGCAGGCGGCCGAGGATTTTGATGAGTTCAGGATGCAGACCGTGAACGCCCGTTTCATACGTCGCCTGTTCGCCAGCTTCGCGGATCTTCTGATTGACTTCTTTGCGGGCCTTTTCGACCATTTCTTCAATGCGTGCCGGATGGATACGGCCATCGGCAATCAGTTTTTCCAGGGCAATGCGGGCGATTTCGCGGCGGATTGGATCAAAGCACGACAAGATGACGGCTTCCGGCGTATCGTCGATGATGAGGTCGACGCCGGTCAGCGTTTCAATAGCCCGGATATTGCGCCCTTCACGGCCGATGATGCGGCCTTTCATTTCATCGTTCGGCAGGGAAACGACGGATACCGTCGTTTCGGCGACGTGGTCGGCAGCACAGCGCTGGATGGCCATAGAAATGATTTCCCGGGCCTTGCCTTCGGCTTCTTCCTTGGCCTGGTCTTCCAGGTTCTTGATCATCTGCGCCGTTTCGTGCTTCACTTCCGTCTGGACGTTGTTCAGGAGCAATTCCTTGGCATCTTCATATGTCAAGCCGGAAATCCGTTCCAGTTCAGCCATCTTCTGTTCATGAAGAGCTTCAATTTTCTCCTGCATCCGCGTCACTTCATCTTCCTTGCGCTGCAGGGCATCTTCTTTCTTCTCCATGGAATCGGATTTCTTGTCCAAATGTTCTTCTTTCTGCAACAGGCGCCGTTCAAAACGCTGCAATTCATTGCGGCGTTCCTTATGTTCCCGTTCTGCGTCGTTGCGCATCTTGTGGACTTCTTCTTTCCCTTCCAGGACGAGCTCCTTCTTACGGGCTTCTGCGTTCTGCTGGGCTGTGGCAATGATGCGCTGCGCTTCGACTTCAGCCTGGCCGATCTTACCTTCGGCAATCTTCTTACGGTAAATATAGCCCGTACCGCCGCCGATGAGACCGCAGGCGACTGCTGCAGCAATAATCGTTAGCATAGTAATGGATTCACCTCCCCTTTCACAAAAAAAAGCCGAACTCACAGTCCGGCTTTTTTTATGAGTATGTAAAATTTACTTCATGTTCAAAAAACCTACAATTATGCAAAATATAGACCAGTGTATCAAACCGGCTCTCTTAATTGTAAATTTTTTTTATATCAATGTCAAGATAGACTTGACGTTTCTGGCACACTGTCATCACACTTCGTCCCCGCCGCTATCGGCAGTGAAATCTTCCAGGACGTCCCGTATGACAGCTGGCGAAAAACCGCGGTACTGTAAAAAGCGGGCCGCCTTGCGGGCTTCATCAGCGCGATAAGAGAACTTGCGCTTCACCAGGGCCCCGGCCAGGGTATATTCATCGGGCCGCTCGACATCTTCCGGTACGGGCAGGCAGCGGCGGCGCAGGCGGTTGACGATATACAGGTGGCCGTACTGCCCTTTGCGGGCATAATAGCGATACACTTCTCCAGCCAGGCGCTGGTCGTCGAGGAAGTGTTCCTCTTCCAGGGCGGCTACGACGGCTTCGATGACTTGGTCATCGGCACCGCGGCGGCGCAGCTTGGCCTTCAGCTCCCCTTCGCTGAGAAAGCGGACGTTGAGGAGCTGCAAAGCTTTTTCATAGGCTTGGCGATAGTCCATTTATGCTTCGTCGCTGCTTTCAGCAGCTGTATCCGCCGCTTCCAGGGACGCCGTATCTTCTTCTTCCATGGCTTCGTCGAATTTTTCCGGTTCCGCTGCCAGGGTATCGCGGATGATCTTTTCGACTTCGTCCGTGATTTCCGGATGTTCCTTCATGAAAATCTTGACGTTTTCCTTGCCCTGGCCCAGACGTTCGCCCTTATAGGAATACCAGGTACCGCTCTTTTCGATGATATCCATGGACGTGCCCAGGTCGAGGACCGTGCCTTCGCGGGAAATGCCCGTGCCGTACATGATATCGAATTCACAGTGCTTGAAAGGCGGAGCCACTTTGTTCTTGACGACTTTGACCCGCGCCCGGTTGCCGATGACATCACCGCCGGACTTGATGGCTTCGCCCTTACGGATTTCCATGCGGATCGAAGCGTAGAACTTCAGGGCCCGGCCGCCTGTCGTCGTTTCGGGGTTGCCGAACATGACGCCGACTTTTTCACGGAGCTGGTTGATAAAGATGACGATGGCCTTGGACTTGGAAATGATGCCGGTCAGTTTGCGCAGGGCCTGGCTCATGAGGCGGGCCTGGAGGCCGACGTGGGAATCGCCCATTTCCCCTTCGATTTCTGCCTTCGGGACCAGGGCGGCTACGGAGTCGACGACGATGATGTCGACGGCGCCGCTGCGGACGAGTTCTTCCGTGATTTCCAGGGCCTGTTCGCCATTATCCGGCTGAGAGATGAGCAGTTCATTCGTATCGACGCCGAGATGGCGGGCATAGACTGGATCCAGGGCATGTTCGGCATCGATGAAAGCGGCAATACCGCCGCTCTTCTGGGCCGAGGCGATGGCATGCAGGGCCAGCGTCGTCTTGCCGGACGATTCAGGTCCGTAGATTTCGATGACACGGCCGCGGGGATAGCCGCCGACACCGACGGCCAGGTCGACGGCCAGGGACCCGGATGAAATAACTTCCAGGTTCATCTTATCGGCGACATCGCCGAGGCGCATGATGGCACCTTTGCCGAAATCCTTTTCAATCTTGCGCATTGCATTTTCAAGTGCTGTCTGTTTTGCGTCCAAATTGTCTCCTCCTAACTATGCTTTCTTTGTATGTGTCACTATGTAGTGGACTAAGTAATAGACGGCCCGCAGGGCAGCCCGCTGTTTGACTTCAGCCCGGCCGCCGTGGTAGACGTTGCGGTGGGTCACGGTCCCCCAGGGACCGCTGATGCCCGTATAGACCAGGCCGACCGGCTGTTCCGGCGTACCGCCGCCGGGACCGGCGATGCCCGTCGTGCTGACGGCCAGGTCCGTCCCATACAGGCGGCGGCTGCCATCGGCCATTTCCGCAGCCGTCTGTGCGCTGACAGCCGTATATCGTTCCAGCGTATCGTGAGAAACGCCGAGTATTTTTTCTTTCATTTCGTTGCAGTACGTCCCGGCAGAACCGCGGAAGTAATCGGAAGCCCCGGGCACGTCGGTGATGAGCGAACCCACCAGGCCGCCCGTACACGATTCGGCCGCGCTGACGGAATAACCGCCTTGGCGGACGATCTGGCCCAGGACATGGGCCATAGTATCGTCGTCGAAGCTGACGATCTGACCGGCCAGCCGGCGGCGGACTTCCCCTTCCAGCGGAGCCAGCAGGGCCCGCGCCTGGTCTTCCCGGTCAGCCCGGGCCGTCAGGCGGACTTCGACGAAGCCCGGACGGGCATACATGGCCAGTGTCGGATTAGACTGCTCCTTAACCAGGTCCATGAGTTTCTCTTCGATGAAGGCTTCGCCCATGTCGTAGATTTTGATATAGCGCGAAGCGATGCATCCCTGGCTGCCAAAGGTCTGGAGCAGCCACGGTTTCAGGCGGTTTTCATACATCCAGCGCATTTCCGTCGGCGGTCCCGGCAGGTGGACCAGGGTCTTGCCGCCTTGCTGCATAGCCACGCCCGGCGCCGTACCGGCGCCATTATCGAAGAGGACGGCCCCTTGCGGGACCATGGCCTGGCGCTTCTGGTTTTCTGTCATGGCCGCGCTGCCATGATGGACGAGGACCCATTGGCGGACTGATTCGGCAATGGCTTCATCGTAAACGAGGGGCAGCCCCATGAGGCGGGCGCCGATGATTTTGGTCATGTCGCCCTGGGTCGGCCCGAGGCCGCCCGTCGTGATGACCATGTCGACGCGGGACAGTGCCGTTTTGAGGGCTTCTTCCATGCGCTGCGGGTTGTCGCCGACTGTCGTGTGATAAATGACAGAATAGCCGATTTCATTGAGTTTCCTCGATAAGTAAGCTGAGTTATAATTGGTAATTTCACCTAACAGTAATTCGGAACCTGTCGTAACCAGTTCCACTAACATAAGCGATCACCTCGGTTAATCCATCCGTTCCGCTACGAGGTCATAGGCAAAGCCCTGGGCGATGCGGACGGGAATCATATCGCCAGGCTGTACGTCCTGGGCGTCTTCCAGATAGGTCAGGCCATCGACGTCAGGAGCCTGGATTTCAATGCGCCCGACGGCCTGGCGGACACCTTTTTCTTCTTCAACTCGTTCGACGAGCATCGTATGGACGGACCCTTCCAGTTCCTGATTGCGGATTTCCGATACCTTGGCCTGGATAGCCATGAGCTGATGGTACCGTTCTTCCTTGACTTCTTCCGGTATCTGGCCATCCATGAGGGCTGCCGGTGTACCGTCTTCGCGGGAATACGTGAAGACGCCGACGTCGTCGAATTCCGTTTCCTTGACGAAATCACAGAGTTCCTGGAATTCGGCTTCCGTTTCGCCAGGGAAGCCGACGATGAACGTCGAGCGCAGGGTCAGCTTGCGGCCGTGGCTGCAGAGCTTCTTCATGAGGCGGCGTACATCCTCTTCGGAATCGCGGCGGTTCATGCGCTTCAAGACGGATTGGGAAATGTGCTGGAGCGGCAAGTCGACGTAAGGACAGATTTTTTCTTCCTTGACGATAAGGTCCATCAATTCATCGGTAAAGTAATGAGGATAGAGATAGAACAGGCGGATCCAGCGGATGCCGTCGATTTTCACCAGCTGGCGCAGCAGTTCCGGCAAGAGGGAATGACCGGCCAGGTCGACGCCATAACTCGTCGTATCCTGGGCGATGAGGTTGATTTCCTTGACGCCATCAGCTGCCAGTTGCTGTACTTCAGCGACGACGGAATCGACGGGGCGGCTGTACAATTTTCCCCGTACATGTGGGATGATGCAGAACGAACAGCCGTTATTGCAGCCTTCGCCGATTTTCACATAGGCGCTGTACTTCGGCGTCGTCCGCAGACGGCTCGTATTCTGGTTGTAGAGATGGCTGACGTCATCCATAAAGCAGGCCTTGCGCCCTTTCTTGACCGTATCGATGGCTTCCCAGATGCGATCCCACGAACCGGTCCCCAGGAGGGCGTCGATTTCCGGCATTTCCTTCATCAGATCTTCTTTATATTGCTGGCTCAGGCAGCCCGTGACGATGAGTATCTTGCATTTCCCTTCTGTCTTGTAACGGGCAGCCTGCAATATCGTATCAATGGATTCCTGCTTGGCTTTTTCAATGAACGTACATGTATTGACAATAATGATATCCGACTGGGCCAGGTCTTCCGTGATCTCCATATGGCGGTCGCGGAGGATACCCAGCATGACTTCCGTATCAATAAGGTTTTTGGAGCAGCCTAAGCTGACAAATCCGATTTTTTCCATGTATCTTTACTTTTCCTTTCCGAAGCGAATTGATTTGATCCACCAGGCCTGCAAATCGCGGCGGCCTTGATCAGAATACTGTTTTTTTACGGGGAACAAGATGAGCTCCCGGCCTTTGGCATCGACTTCCGGATTGGCCGGCGGCAGGGCTTCGCTCAAAAAAATGTGTTTTTGCCGCAAGACGGCACTGGCATCGGGCGAATAGAGCCAGTCGATGAAGGCGTTGGTCAATTCCCCATCTTCACACCAGTTAGTGACGGCCGCACCGGTCAGCCAATACGACGTACCATCCTGGGGATAGATGATAAAGATCGGCGCCCCATCATTATAATACTGCCGGGCGACGGACGCATCGGCGACACCCATATCGGCTTCGCCGCTGGCTACGCGGCGGACATTGACCGACATGGATTTAGAATAGGCCGCTACATGGCTCTGGAGCGAGCTTAGATAGCGGGCACTGTCTTCCATGCCTCTCATTTCTACGAAAGAACAGAGGAATTCACCGGCCATATCCATGGACGCCAAGTCCGGGAAAGCCAGGACCATTTCTGGATCCGTCAAGAGATCGTCCCAGGTCTGGATCTGCATGCCCCGCCGTTCGTAATAGGACTGGCTGAGGACGAAGACCATGGGATTATACCAGAGGCCGTTCCAAAGCTGTTCCGGATCCTTCATGGACGGCGGCACCTTGTCGGTGACCGGCGAGGCATAGGGCTGTAAGATGCCATTTTTCTTCTGGGCCTGCAAGTTGTTTTCCGAGGCAATGAGGATGTCCGGTTTGATACCGCCGTCGACCTTCAGGGACTGGCGGATGTCGCTGTCGCTTTTGGAATAAATCTGGACGCGCAGATGTGTCTGTTCATAAAAGCGCTGGGCCAGGCCGTCGTTGACATCCTGAGGCAAGTCAGAAAAGACGACGAGATGGCGTTCGGCTTCATACGCCCGCTGTGCTTCTTCCTGCTGGCGCTGTTCCAGGATAGGGCCGCACAGGCCCAGGAGCAGGATGACGAAAAGGCTGAGCACAATAAAAGGCACGAATTTCTTCATTAGCTTCACCTGAATTTTCTAGTCTTAGCCGGTCCCCTCCCCTGCCTGCGGGATGGAGCGGCATGACGGCCGGCCTTATCGGGCCGTCTTCCTGTCTGATGGCGCCGCGGCGCAATGAGGCATTTCGGGCCGTAACCGATGAGGTCCCGCCGGCCAGCCAGGCATAGAGCCTTATAGACAATATCATAATTGGCCGGGTTCTTATACTGCATCAGGGCCCGCTGCATCTGTTTCTCTTCCGGCCGGCGGGCGACGTAGACCTTTTCGCCCGTCAAGGGGTTGAGGCCCGTATAATACATAGCCGTCGACAGGCTGCCCGGCGTCGGGATGAAGTCCTGTACCTGTTCCGGCTGCATATGCATATCCCGCAGGAATTCGGCCAGGGCGACGGCATCCTTCAGGGTGCAGCCGGGATGGCTGGACATGAAATACGGGACGAGATACTGTTTCTTCCCCAGTTCCCGATTGGCTTCATCGAACCAGTCCTTGAACTTCAGGAAGGCATGGACGTCGGCCTTGCCCATGAGGTCCGTCACGTGCTTGACGACGTGTTCCGGAGCTACTTTCAGCTGGCCGCTGACATGGTACTGGCAGAGTTCCTTGACGAAAGCCTTGTTGTGGTCGGCCAGGACGTAATCATAGCGCAGGCCCGAACGGACGAAGACTTTCTTGACGCCTTTGACGCTGCGTATTTCCCGCAGCAGTTTCACGTAATCGTCGTGGGATGTATTAAGGTTAGGGCACGTTTCGCTGCCGATGCAGTGGCGGTTGCGGCAGGCCCCGTCCGTGAGCTGCTTGGCGCAGGCCATGTGGCGGAAGTTCGCCGTCGGACCGCCGACATCGTGGATGTAGCCCTTGAAACCCGGCAGATGAGTCATGCGCTCCGTTTCTCTGATGAGCGATTCATGGCTGCGGTGCTGGATGATGCGGCCCTGATGGCTGGCAATGGCACAGAAATGGCAGTGACCGAAACAGCCGCGCTGGCTGGTCAGGCTGAACTGGACCTCATGGAGGGCCGGAACGCCGCCAGCTGCGTCGTAATCGGGATGCCAGCGCCGCTGGAAGGGCAGTTCGTAGATGGCATCCATCTCTTGGGTCGTCAGCGGCAGGGCCGGCGGCGTCTGGACGACGAAGCGGTTCTCCGATGGCTGGATGAGTGTCTTGCCGTAAAAGGGATCCTGTTCTTCATACTGCATCTTAAAAGCCTTGGCAAAGGCCAGCTTATCGGCCTTGACTTCTTCGTAAGATGGACAGACGACGGTCTTGTCCGAAATGGGCGGCCGGCTGGTGACGTAGCAGATGCCGCGGATGTCGTACATTTCAGCGACCGTCTTGCCTTCGGCCAGGGCGTCGGCGATTTCGACGACGGAATGTTCCCCCATACCGTAGCTGAGGATATCGGCCTTGCTGTCCAAGAGGATGGAATGGCGCACTTTATTGGACCAGTAATCATAATGGGCAAAGCGGCGCAGGCTGGCTTCGATGCCGCCGATGATGATGGGCACGTCCTTATAGGCTTCCCGCATGCGGTTGGCATAGACGATAGTCGCCCGTTCCGGCCGGTGGCCGGCTTCGCCGCCTGGCGAATAATTATCGCGGCTGCGGAATTTCTTGGCTGCCGTCTTTTCATTGAGCATGGAATCGAGATTGCCAGCCGTAATCAAAGCGGCCAGCCGCGGCCGTCCCAGCTTCTTGAACGGTTCGGCACTGTGCCAGTCGGGCTGGGAAATGATACCGACACGATAGCCCCGGCTTTCCAATACGCGGCCGATGAGGGCTGCGGCAAAACCGGGGTGATCGACATAGGCATCGCCATTGATGTAGACAAAATCGAGCTGATCCCAGCCGCGGCGTTCCATGTCCTCCCGGCTGGTTACTAAGAATTTCTCGCGCATATGGCTCCTTATTTAAATTAAAATCCAAATGATGAGCAGCAGGAAAATGATGATGCCGGCAATGATGGTGATTTCCGGCCATTTCCCCTGGCGCTGCTTCTTCTTTTTATTGCTGTCCTTGCGGACTTTCTTTTTCTTTACGGGCATGATGGTCCGCACTTCCGGCTGCGGTGTCCGTTCTTCGACGTTTTCCTTATATTCCCGGGCCAGGGCGATGCCGTCCAGTTCCAGGAAATTGCCGTAATTGCGGATGAAGCCCTTAACGAAGACGGCGCCGGGAATGGCATCGTATTCGTCCTTTTCCAGGGCTTCCAGGTATTCCCGCTTTATATTGAGGGCATCGGACACATCTTGCAGTGTCAGCCCTTGTTGTTCTCTTGCCAGTCGCAGCACTTCTCCGATCGACGATTCATTCACTGTTGTTCCTCTCCCCATTCTCTATAATCGTACCTTTTATTATATAACAGATACGGCCAGGGGTACAGGGGGTCAGCTTAAATACTTCTGCTGGACTTCGTCGGCCGTCATGAGGATTTCCCTGGGCTTGCTGCCGTTATTGGGGCCGACGATATGCATGGCTTCCATCATATCGATCATGCGGGCTGCCCGCGTATAGCCGACGCGGAAGCGGCGCTGGAGCATGGACGTCGAGGCCTGGCCCGTTTCCAGGACCATGTCGATGGCCTGGCGCATGAGGTCGTCTTCAAAGAAATCGATGCTGTCTTCGGGATTTTCCGACTGGGCTTTCTGGACGGCTTCATCGTAATGAGGTCCGCCCTGGGCCTTGATGAATTCGACCATTTCATCGATTTCCGAGTCGGAGATGAAAGCCCCCTGGACGCGGAGCGGCTTGGAAGCGCCGAGCGGATAGAAGAGCATGTCGCCCTTGCCGATCAGTTTTTCTGCCCCGGCCATGTCGAGGATGGTCCGCGAATCGACCTGGCTGGAAACGGCGAAGGCGATGCGGCTCGGGACGTTGGCCTTGATGAGGCCCGTCAGAACATCGACAGACGGCCGCTGCGTGGCCAGGACGAGGTGCATGCCACAGGCACGGGCTTTCTGGCCCAGGCGGATGATGGATTTTTCGACATCGTCCGACGCCATCATCATGAGGTCAGCCAATTCGTCGATGATGATGACGATGAAAGGCATCGTGTCTTCGGGATGGAGTTCATTATAACGGGAAATATCCCGCGTATGCGTGATGGCAAAGCGTTTATAGCGGTCGTCCATTTCCCGGACAGCCCAGCGCAGGACGCTGGCGGCCTTCTTCGGGTCCGTGACGACTGGCGTCAGCAAGTGCGGGATGCCATTGTAATTGGATAATTCGACGACCTTCGGGTCGATGAGGATGAGCTTGACGTCTTCCGGCCGCTGCTTGAAGAGGATGCTGGCAATGAAGGTGTTGATGCAGACACTCTTACCGGACCCGGTCGAACCGGCTACCAGGAGATGGGGCATCTTGGTCAGGTCGGCGACGATGGGGTTGCCGGCAATGTCCTTGCCCAAGCAGACCGGTACGCCGCCGGCAGCCTTGCGGAAGGTGTCCGTATCGATGACGTCGCGCAGATTGACGCCAGTCAGCTTTTTATTCGGTACTTCGATGCCGACAGCCGCTTTACCGGGGATAGGCGCTTCGATGCGGATATCCGTAGCAGCCAGTTTCAAGGCGATATCGTCGGCTAAGTGGACAATCTTGCTGACTTTGACGCCCGCTGCCGGTTCCAGTTCATAGCGGGTAATGGACGGCCCCTGACTGGCATTGAGTATCTTGGCATCGATATTGAAGCTCTGCAGCGTTTCCTGGAGGATACGGGCATTTTCCCGGACTTCGTCGCTCAGGCCGACTGTGTGCTGCGGACCCGGTTTGAGCATGCTCACCGGCGGCAGGCGGTACGTCTTTTCGCCAACCGCTTTGGGGACGGCACTGCTCCCTTCTTCGCTGGTTTCGACAGCGACACTGCTCTTTTCGACTTCGATGGGCTTGAGGTCGTCCATATCATGGCGGAGGACATCGGTTTCCCCGGCCAGCGCCTTGGCTTCCGGTCCCGGCTGTACGTCATGAGCCGTCGGCGTCGTATCGCCGACGACGGTTTCGTGTATCTGGCTGTAAGGCTGGGAATCTTCAGGCGTATCCTCCGACATTTCCGGAACCTCTTCGTAGGAATCGTCGCTGGCCCAGTCGTAAGGCACGTCCTCTTCGATGGGGCTGGCATCGAAACGGACTTCTTCGACACCGTTGCCCAGGTCGCGGGCACCGGAAATGGCCGAAGCCGGTTGTTCCGTGGCTGCGGGATTCCCACAAGCGGGACGCCCAGCCTCTGCTGTCCGTTCCAGCAACCGGCTTGCGCCTTCCGTTGGTCGGCACCCGACGGGCTGGAAAGGCTCCGGGACGTCCCCTACGATAGCTGAAGAAGCCTTGGCTTCTTCAGCTTGCAAATCGAAGATGCGGCGGCGTTCGTGCCACTGTTTCAGGGACTGGGACGCGTCCTGAAGGCCTTCGACGGCCTTGCCCGATACTTTGGCCGCTTCCTGGCCGGCCTTGTCGGCTACGACAGCCACAGGCTTAGAAATAGACCAATTCTTCCAGACCAGGAAAGTGACGATGCAGGCACCGGTAATAGCCATGACAGCTCCAAAAAATCCAAGAAACCGCCGCAGGACTGAGGCCATGACGGCCCCGATGATCCCGCCGCCGACGGACAGGCTGTGAGGCAGGAACTCCGTCCCTTCCGGGATGACCAGCAAATGGACCAGCCCCAGGAGGAGGATATAGATCCACGTCCCGACAGCCCAGGATTTCGATACCGGGCAGGCCTTGCGGATGACGATGTATTTCAGGCCCAGGACGATGAGGGACAGACTGACGACAATCCGCCCCAGACCGAAGATATACGATAAAATATCGTCGACACTGTGACCGATGCGGCCTGTATCGACGCCGATGAAGCCGGCCGTCGCAAAGACGCCGGCGAGGATACAACAAATACCTATGATTTCATATTTCAAAAGTGGCGACGTCCCTGCCTTCCTGGCAGTCTTCGCCTTCTGACGCGTGCCAGCCGTCCGCTTAGTGCGGCTGGTTTTACGGGTCTTTCCTTTTGTCAAAACAGTTCACCTTCTACTAATAGATTACTTGCCGCCGCGGCGCTTATGCCAGGCAGCCGCCATACTTCCTTCCTGTCCATAAGGCCGTTCCTTATAATAGGACGCCCCTTTCAAAGCATCCGGCAGATACTGCTGGGCGACCCATCCCCCATCGAAATCGTGGGGATACTGATAGGTCAGTCCATGGCCCAGGGCGGCGGCGCCGCTGTAATGGCTGTCGCGCAGATAATCCGGTACATCGCCGCAGTCTTTATGGCGGACATCGGCCAGGGCGGCATCGATGGCCATATAGGCGCTGTTGCTCTTAGGCGCGCAGGCCACATAAATGACAGCTTCCGACAGGATGATGCGCCCTTCCGGCCAGCCGACGAACTGGACGGCCTGGGCGGCGGCATTGGCGATGACCAGGGCCTGGGGATCGGCCAATCCTACGTCTTCGGCCGCACAGATGACCAGGCGGCGGGCAATGAAGGACGGCTGTTCGCCGGCGTCGATCATGCGGGCCATATAGTGCAGGGCCGCATCGGGGTCAGACCCGCGCATACTCTTGATGAAGGCCGACACCGTATCGTAATGGGCATCACCTTTCTTATCGTACGTATAGACCTTATGGCCGGCTACTTTTTCAATGGCGTCGTGCGTGATATGACCGCCAGCGGGGACGACCATGCAGACCTGTTCCAGCAGGTTGAGGCCGACGCGGGCATCGCGGTCAGCCAGCCGGGCCAGGGTCCCCAGCATCTCATCGCTGGCCGTAATGCCCAGCGAACCCAGGCCTTTCTCCTTATCGGTCAGGGCCCGCCGCAGGACGGCCATGACGGCCTGTTCCGGCAAGGGCTTCAGCTGGATGACGCGCAGGCGCGACAATAAGGGGCGGTTGACTTCAAAGTAAGGATTTTCCGTCGTCGCCCCGATGAGGATGACCGTCCCGTCTTCGACATAGGGCAACAGGACGTCTTGCTGACTTTTATTGAAGCGGTGGATTTCATCGATGAAGAGGATCGTCCGCTTCTGATATAAATGGATGGCATCCTGCGCCGCTGCGATGACCTTGCGCAGTTCCGCCGTCCCGGCTGTGACGGCGTTGAGGGTTACGAAACGGCTGTCCGTTTCATTGGCAATGACGTGGGCCAGCGTCGTCTTGCCGACGCCAGAGGGACCGTAAAATAAAAGCGACGGGATCGTGTCCTTCTCGATGAGGGTCCGCAGAAAACTGCCGGGCCCGATGAGGTCGTCCTGGCCATAGATGTCATCCAAAGATTCCGGCCGCATACGGACGGCCAGCGGCGCATAGTCCCGGCCACTCCGTTCATCAGCCATAGAAAATAAATCGTCTCCGCTCATTTGTTTGCTCTCCAGACTAAATAGAACGCCGCCAAGTCTCCTCAGCGGCGGACATATAACTAAATTCTCGAATAAGAAAAGAGCCCCACCATGCCGTTTATAAACCGAGTTTTGAGCCTGCCTAAGCAGGTGGGTGTTCTCCTATAAAGGTCGACAGTCCAGTGAAGGCATTGCCTAACAATATAGAGCCCGAACTCCCAATGTAAAAAGTGTTGGTTCAAAACATCGAGACCATTTACGTACACAGTAGGGTTTCTTCTTGCATCTAGTATAATAAAATATAGAAGAAAAATCAAGCCTTGACAAATGAAAAAGGGCTTGTCACACAATGACAAGCCCTTTTAAGGGGTTAGCGGTTAGGGGCTAGGGGTTAGCGGTTAGGGGTTAGGGGGTAGGGGTTAGTAGGGGCGCCACGTGGGGCGCCCGTTTCCGTATATGTGAGAATCCCGCAAAGACGCGGCGGGCCGCCCTTTGGGACGGCCCCTACGAACGGCTAACTGCGACCTGCGGCCTGCGGGACGCCTTTTGACGTTCCCTGCGAGCCACGAACCCCGAGCCACGAACCACGATTATTTTACGACTTTCTTTACGGCAGCTACGACGTTTTCTGTGGTGAAGCCGAATTTCTTGAACAAGACACCGGCCGGCGCGGAAGCACCGAAGGATTTCATAGAAACGGTCGTGCCGTCGAGGCCGACGTATTTGCCCCAGCCGAAGTCCGAAGCGGCTTCGACAGCGACGCGGGCGCGGACAGCTTTCGGGAGTACCTGTTCTTTATAGGCTTCATCCTGCTGTTCGAAGAGTTCCATCGAAGGCATGCTGACGACGCGGACGTCGACGCCTTCTTTAGCCAGTTCGTCTTTCGCATGGACAGCCAATTCGACTTCCGAACCGCTGGCCATGATGATGGCATCGGGAACGGCTTTCTTGGCATCGGCGATGACGTAAGCCCCTTTGAGGGCTTCCTTGCTGCTGCCGGCGAGCTGCGGCAGGTTCTGACGGGTCAGGATGAGAGCCATCGGCGTCTTCTGGCTGGTCGCAGCCAGGTACCAGCCGGCAGCCGTTTCCGTAGCATCAGCCGGACGGAAGACGTTGACGTTCGGAATGGAGCGGAGCATAGCCAGCTGTTCGATTGGTTCATGAGTCGGGCCGTCTTCGCCGACACCGATGCTGTCGTGCGTGAGGACATACGTCGTCGGCAGGCTCATGAGGGCAGCCAGGCGGATCATCGGTTTCATGTAATCGCTGAAGACGAAGAACGTGCCGGCATACGGACGGATACCGCCGTGGAGGGCCAGACCATTGGTGATGGCGCCCATAGCCAGTTCGCGGACGCCGAAGTGGACGTTGCGACCGCTGTAATCGCTCTTGCTGAAGAAGCCTTCGCCTTTCATTTCCGTCTTGTTCGACGGAGCCAGGTCAGCACTGCCGCCGAAGAGCTGGGGCATGATGTCTTTCAGGCGGTTGATCATCGTACCGGACAAGCTGCGCGTAGCCTGCGGTTTATCTTCATAAGCCCAGAAATCTTCATTATTCAGGAGAGCCTGCGCATCGACATCGCTGTGGAAAGCATCCCATTTGGCTTTCATATCGGGGAACTTGGCAGCGTAGTCAGCAAAGAGTTTCTGCCAATCCGCTTCTGCAGCGCCGGCTTTCTGGCTCAATTCAGCATAGTGAGCATAGACTTCGTCGGGGATGTAGAACGTTTCCTGCGGTTTCGGCCAGCCCAGGTTTTCTTTCATAGCGACGATGTTTTCTTCACCCAGCGGCGAGCCATGAGCGGCAGCCGAACCCTGTTTAGCCGGGCAGCCATAGCCGATCTGGGTCTTGATGGTGATGAACGACGGATGTTCCTTATCGGCCTTGGCTTCTTCGATAGCTTTGCCGATGGCGTCGAGATCCGTGCCGTCTTCGACGGTAATCGTCTGGAAGCCGAAAGCAGCCATGCGGGCCTGGACATTTTCCGTAAAGGCGATGTCCGTATTGCCTTCGATGGAGATGTTGTTGCTATCATAGAGGACGATGAGTTTGGAAAGGCCGAGCGTCCCTGCCAGGGAGAAAGCTTCCGACGAGATGCCTTCCATCAGGCAGCCATCGCCGCAGAGAGCGAAGGTGTAGTGGTCGACGACAGGATAGCCCGGTTTATTGAAAATAGCAGCCAAGTGGGCTTCTGCCATGGCCATGCCGACAGCCATGCCCAGGCCGGCACCGAGGGGGCCCGTCGTCGCTTCGACGCCCGTCGTGTGGCCGTATTCCGGATGACCCGGTGTCAAGGAGCCGTCTTGACGGAACTGTTTAATGTCGTCCATGGTCAGGCCGTAGCCGTAGAAATGGAGCAGCGAATACAACAGCATCGAGCCGTGGCCGGCCGAGAGGATAAAGCGGTCGCGGTTCGCCCATTTCGGATCCTTTGCGTTGTGGTTCATGTGGTTTGCCCAAAGTTCGTATGCAATGGGAGCTGCGCCGAGAGGCAGGCCGGGATGGCCGGAGTTTGCCTTCTGGATAGCGTCAGCCGACAATACACGAATGGCATTTACACAAGTCGTATCAATGGTGCTCATTAGTCAAATCGCTCCTTTATATGTGATCGAAAATAAATAGACATTCACTTTATTATGTAAAAAAAGGACCCCTTCTGTCAATGGCAAAAGGGGATTTTGGGAGAAATTTATATATGCTATAATAAAGAAGTTTACTAAATTTCCGAGAAAGGATACTATCATGACGAAAAAATACTTTTTCTTCGATATCGACGGGACCCTGGGGCTGGGGATCTCCAGCGTCATCCCGGCAGATACGCTGTACTGCCTGCGCCGCCTCGTCCAGGAAGGCCATTTCATCGCCATCGCATCGGGACGCCTGCAGCACGATACGCAGACCTTCGCCGACCGCTATGGCATACCGGCTGTCGTCGCCGACGGCGGCAACAGTTTGTCCCTGAATGGGAAAATCCTGGAAATGACAGGCCTGCCCCTGGAGAACTGCAAGGCCCTGCTGCGCGACCTGACGGACCGCCACTATCCCTGGGCCGTCGTCACCGACAACACCATCAACCGCTATACGCCGTATGACGATTTTCCCCATGACGACCCGCGCAATTACATGAAAACCGTCGTCCGCCCCGTCGCCATCGAAAGCCTGACGGCGGTCTATAAAATCATGTACGCCCGGCCGCAGCGCCTCGAAGATGAACCGCCGAAATACGGCCTGCCCCACTTGGAATACATCGATCACACATACCTCATCGAACCGACCGATAAGAGCCGCGGCATCCTGCGCATGCTGGAACTCGTCGGCGGCCGGCCGGAAGACGCTGTCGTCTTCGGCGACGGCATGAACGACATCACCATGTTCCGCAAGCCCTTCTTCTCCATCGCCATGGGCAACGGCCGGGATGAGCTGAAAGCCCATGCCGACTACGTCACCGGCGACAACGATAAGGGCGGGATCCTGGAAGCCTGCAAAAAATTCGGCTGGCTCTAATTGTGACCGGCACCTTTGAGCAGGGCTTCCCGCAGGCGGTCCTCGATCTGGACCAGTTCCGCTTCGGCGGCCTGCCGCTTCTGACGGCCTTCCTGCTGGATGCGCAGCGTGTCTTCGATAGTGCTGATCAAGTCTTCATTGACCTGCTTGACCGTTTCGATATCGACGATGGCCCGTTCATTTTCGACGGCCGTATCATGAGAGTTCTGCTTGAGCATGGCGGCGTTGCGCTTGAGGAGCTCATTGGTCGTATTGGACACGGCCTGTTGCATTTCCAGAGCTTCTTTCTGCCGTCCCAATCCGAGCGCCAGGACCATCTGGTTCTTCCACAAAGGGATGGTATTGTAAATGGCGCTCTGGATGCGGTCGACGAGGATCTTGTCGTTATTCTGGATGATGCGGATCTGCGGCGCCGTCTGGATGGCAATGGTCTTGCTGATTTTCAGGTCGTGGACCTTC
The DNA here is from genome assembly GCF_047974155.1 of Megasphaera jansseni. Classification (NCBI taxonomy): domain Bacteria; kingdom Bacillati; phylum Bacillota; class Negativicutes; order Veillonellales; family Veillonellaceae; genus Megasphaera; species Megasphaera jansseni. The sequence goes on from NZ_JBHYRR010000004.1 coordinate 76,228, forward strand.
TTTTCAAAGCGGTTGACAGAATCCTTGAAATCCTGGACGACCTGGACGGCCATGGGATTATCTGAAACCTGGGCCTGGGCTTCCAATTTGGGAATCGTCGTCAGGTTCAGTTCCTCTATCTTTTCTTCGCCAGCCTGGATATAGAGCTGGAGCTGTTTGAAGTATTCCAGGTTCTTATCGTAAAGGCCGTCGAACATGGCGATATCTTTCATGAGGGTCATCTTCTGGCTGTCCAGGCCGGCCTGTATCTTGTCGATCTGGGCGGCCAGCGTCGTATAGGACTGCGTCAGGGCTTCGCGTTTCTTGAACAGCGAGCCGACGACGGGCAGGCTGGCCAGGAAGCCCTTGTCCTCATCGTTTTCGTCTTCAAAGGTCTTGACCCGTTTGACCAGGTCGTTGAGCAGATCACCGGCTGCCGACGGGTCCGTGCTCTTGACCGTCGACAAGACGCTGTCTGAAAAGGTAGCGATATTCTTCTGGGCGGCGCTGCCATACTGGACGATGGCATTGGAATTGACCAGGTCGATGGCATCTTTGATGGTGTCGACCTGCTGCCGTTCTTCCGGCGTCAAGCTTTCGACCTGGGCATTGAAATGAGCCACTTCATGCTTTTCATCGACAACCGGCAGGGCTTTCTGGCTTTCAGCCTGCTTTTTTTCTAAAAGGTCATTCAAATTGATATCGGCCATAATATCTACCTACTTTCTTTTTGTATTCAAGAACTGGTCGGCTAAATCGATGATCGTCCCGACCAGGTCATCACTGCGCTTGGCCTGCGGTTCCGGCTGGGGCTGTTCCGTCCGGATGCCGTCGGCGGCCATGTTCTGCTTCATGACTTTCATCTCGGCGTCGAGATCCATGAGCTGGGCATTGAGGACCTTGGAGAACTGGTCTTCATAAGCTTCGTCGAATTTATCCAGGATTTCTTTGATGTCCCGCTTCGCCTGCTGCACTTCTTGTGCTTCCAGACCCGTCTTTTCCAGCTCCTGGTACTTGCGGACCAGGAGCAGGGCCCGGTCCTGGTAATAGTCGACGAAGCGCCGGGACAGGCTCATCCGTTCCGGATGCTGCTGCAGATAGGCCAGGAAATTCTTGGCAATGCCCTGCATCTTGCGCAGCTGCTTGCGCAATTCGTTATCATCGATATGTTTCATCTCTTTTTCAATGGCATTGAAATCGTCGACAGCTTTGCTGAAGAGTTCGTCATTCAGTTTGTCCACTTCTTCATTGCCGCTGGAAAATTCCAATTCCGGCTTGAATTTCTTCTTATTGCGTCTGTGTATCCAGTAGAGGATGAAGACGCCGAAAACGAGACTGAACGTCCCGGACAGATGGCCTGTAGCAAACCAGTTGTAACTGGGCACGGCAAAACAGATGATAGCGATGAGATATAAGAAAATGTTCACGATCGTCCCTCCTAAATGAAGAATGTCTTTCCTTAATCATAGCATTTTTTACCCCGTTTGTCGTGGACTGCCAGGCAAAAAAGAGGCTGTCCCATGAAGACAGCCTCTTTTGAGTGGTTAGTGGTTAGTGGCTAGGGGTTAGGGGCTAGGGGTTAGTGGCTAGGGGTTAGGGGCTAGGGGATGCTTTTAAATTTAAAGCCATACGCTAACTACTAACAGCTGGCTGCTAACGGCTTAAAAGGACCTGTCGTCACGCGACAGGTCCTTTTTCAGCTTGTTTTATTTTATACCGTTTAGTCCATTTCCAGCGGTTGTGCAGCCAGAACCAGTCTTCCGGGTACTTGCGGATATGAGCTTCCAGGCGATTGTTGAGTTCCTGTGTCGTTTCGTACATGATGCGGTTCTTTTCCTCTTTTGAGAGCTTATGATCCGCCGTGTACGGCTTGATGGGCGGCAGGACTTCGACGACGTGGTGGTACGGCCGGTCTTCATGGATGAAGGTCGATACGATGGGATAATTGGCGATACCGGCCATCTTGGCCGGCCCGTCAGCCGTCAGGGTATCCATGCCGAAGAGCTTGACCATGATGCCCGTATAGCCCGGATCCTGGTCCATGAGCAGGCCGATGTAGTGACCGTCCCGGAGGAAGCGGACCATGTCGCGGATGCCCGTCTTATAGGTGACGTGCTGTTTCATCATGGCCCGGTACTCGTTGATGAAAGTATCGGCACTCTTGCTGTTCTGTTCCTGGGCAACGGAGATGAGGGGATAGCCATTCATGGCCAGGACGGCTCCCAGGAGTTCCCAGTTGCCGGCATGGGATGCCATGAAGACGGCGCCTTCACCGCTGGCCTTGAGTTCATCCAGGTATTCCTTGCCGTGCCAGGTAATCTTTTCATCGAGGATGTCTTTCGTATAGCGCGGATACGATAGGACTTCGATGATCATCGGCCCGAAACGGACCGTACTGGCCTTGGCGATGGCCATGGCCTTTTCCGGGTCATCGGTCAGGCCGCAGTCCAATATCTGCTGCTGGGCCAGGACCTTGCGCTTCTTCGGGACGAAAGTCCAGAAAAAGGCACCTAAAAAGGTGCCCAGGGCCCGGCGACAGCCTTCTGGAATGTGGCAGATGATCCAGCTCAGACATTTCATAAAGGTGTACATAGGCAAATCCTCTTACTGTTGTTCTAATTTCTTTTCCAGCTCAGCGATTTTTTTCTGCAAGGCCTTGACGGTCTTGGCCATTTCCGGAAGGTGTTTCAGATAGACCTGAGTACGGCTCCATTCCATATGGGGCCGGATGGGGAACCCGGCATAGACCTGATTGCCCTTGACATTGCCCGTAATGCCGGACTTGCCAGCAAAGACGGCATTGTCCCCGATGGTGATATGGCCGGTACAGCCGGTCTGACCGGCAAAGATGACGTGATTGCCGGCCTTGGTGCTGCCAGCGATGCCCGTCTGAGCAATGAGGAAACAGTCTTCGCCGATTTCGACGTTGTGCCCGAGATGGACGAGGTTATCGATTTTCGTCCCCCTGCCGACTTTCGTCGAACCCAGGGTCGCATTATCGAGACACGTGCAGGCACCGATTTCGACGTCGTCGCCAATGGTGACGTTGCCAATCTGCGGGATGCGCGTATGCTTGCCCTTTTCCGTAGCAAATCCGAAGCCTTCGCCGCCGATGACGGCGTGAGCCCGGATGACGGCGTTCTTGCCGAGGACGCAGTTTTCGTGAATGACGGCACCGGGATAGAGGACCGAACCTTCGCCGATCTTGACATTATCGCCTAAAAAGACGTAAGGATAAATCGTCGTGCCCTTGCCGATTTCGACGTTCTTGCCGATGACGGCATAAGGCATGATGGCAACGTCTTCACCAACAACGGCAGTGCTATCGATGATAGCTGTCGGATGGATGCCCGGTGTGACCGACTGGCGGGGGTGAAACAGCACGAGGAGCTGGGAAAAAGCCAGGCGGGGATTTTCTACGACGACGAGCGTATTATCTCCGGCAGGAACTTCTTTTTCGACAATGACGGCACCGGCATGGACCTGCGGCAAATATTCCGTATACGGATCGACGGCAAAGGTAATGTCCTGCAGGCCGGCTTCGGCCAGGCCCTTCACGTCTTCAATGACGGCGTCACCCTTGCCGATGACCGTACCGCCCAGCAATACTGCTAATTCCTGTACTGTTTTCTTCACGATATACAACCCCTTTTTTTACTGCAATTTGGCAATTAAATCGTCGGTTACGTCGATGCCGCCGGAAGGAACGGCTTCTTTGACGACGATGATGCCGACATTTTTATCCTTGGCGATGTCGCCTAACTTGCTCTGGATGTCCGACATGAACTGACGCTGCATGCTGGCACCGAAAATATTGAGTTCCTGCTGGGCCTGCTGCTGTTTCTTCTGGAAATCTTCAGCCGACATGGACTGCTGTGCATCTTGCAATTCCTTTTCGATGGATTTCTGTTTATCTTCGGTCTTCTGCTTATACTGCTGGACCAGGGGCGCTTCTTTCTGTACGCGCGACATATCGACGACGCCTACATTATCTTTTCCGCCACAGCCGGCGAGCATACCCGTCAGGGCCAGCATTGCGGCGACGATTCCTAAGCGCTTCCAAACTTTTTTCATTGCTAAAAGCCTCCTGTTATGCCAACTTGGCAATAATATCATCTGTAACATCCGTAGCCGTGCCAATGCCTTCGTAGTTGGCGAAGATCATCTCGAAGCCCTGTTCCTGGGCCACATCGGCGGCTTTATCGCGGATATCTGCCATGATGGCGTCTTTCACATCTTTCATTTCTTTTTCTTTTGCATCGAGTTTATCTTTCCATTCCTTGTTCCACACAGCCGGTTCCGGCCGGTCCTGCAAGACGCCCAGCTGCTGCTGGAAGACCTGCTGGCTGTCAGCCTTGCGCCCTTCCAGGTCTTTCTTGACCTGCTGGGCGTAGTCATCGAGCTCTTTCTTGGCCTGGGCCTTATCCGGTGCCATGAGGGCTGCGATTTCATCGGCTGTCCGATTGGTCACCTGGACGTCGGCCTGACTGCCTTTGAGCAAGGTTTGGAGCTGTTCCTCCGTCGCTGCCCGTTCTTCTTTGGATAGCGACAGGGTCTTCAGCTTCAACTGGAGATTGACGATTTTCAACGTGTCGGCCTGGGAAATGACAGGCGTCGTCGTCTTCTTTTCCTGAACGAGCGAATCGTACCGCTGCTTCAGCCGGTTATTGAGCTCGTTCTCTTTGAGGGCGACTTTCGCCTGCAGTTCCTGGTCGAGGGCGGCCGTACCTGCGGCATCGGCAGCAGCAAAATTCTGGACCGACGTCCCTTCGGCAGCTGCCTTCTGGGAATAGTTCCACTGTTCAAACTGATATTGGGCAACCATAGCGTTGTATTCCAGTTCTAAATGGTGATACTCGCTATAACGCGGGTGGCTCATGACGACGTGTTCCAGGTCTGCATAGGCATAGACCGGCGTCGCGGCTGTCGAAGCGGCCGGCTGGCTGCGATGGCTGAAGAACCACCAGCCGGCAAGGAGACAGACCATGAGGACCGCGGCACCGGCTGCCGCATATATCCGTTTCATAAAGACTCCTTACTGGTTACTGCTGCTGGAGCTGTCCGAACTGCTGGAACTGCTGGAACTGCTGGAGCTGTTAGCGCTGCTGTCGGAGCTGCTGGAGCTGGAGTTCTTGTTCAGCTCTTTAGCGACCTGGTCGGTAATATCCGTGCCGCCATAGAGGACGACGCTCTTGTCGACGACGAGGCTGAGGCCTTTGGTCTTGGCGACATCGCTGACCGCATTGTCGACTTTATCTTTGATGCCTTTGAAGATTTCCTGACGTTTCGTAGCCAGTTCGCCCTGCATCTTCTGGAAGAGCTGCTGTTTCTGCTGGTCGTCCATGCCGGCCGACTGCTGTTCAAACTGTTTCTGCATATCTTCGCCAGCCTGCTGGAGCTGTTTCTGTGCCGCAACGGCGTCCTGATTATCCGGCGTGATGATCTTGCTCGTATCGACGACGCCGATGTTGCTCGACGGAGCCGCATTGACAGGGTTGCCCGTCTGCATGATAGCCAGGCCGGCGACACTGAAGACGAAGATGGCTGCAATAACAGCCGAAAAAATCTTGATATTGCGTTTCTTACCCATTTCAGACATCATAATAAAACTTCTCCTTTTGTATTACAAATAACCGATAATCCGGAGCCAAGCATCGTGGTCGGACACGATATATTCCAAACCGACATAATCATCGACGCGATAGTGAAGGCCCACTTCGGAATCGTCATGCGTCAGGTCCCGGTCGTAGCGCAGGGTCCACCGCCCGCCTAAGGGCTGGCGCAGCCACAGGTGCTGGCTGTCGTCGAGACTCTCGAACTGGTATCCCGCTTCGGTCCCGCTGCTGAAGCGGTAAAAGTAGCCGGGAATGAAATTCCAGTCCAGCGAAGAAGGCATGAACTTGACGGCACCGTAGATTTCATGATGGCTGCCGATCTTGCGGCCCAGATGGGCCATGAGGACCGTATCTTCGTCGCTGCTGTGGTCACGGCCGGCGTCGATATAGGCGCCGCCGCGGATGTCATAAAATGCCGTCTGCGTCATAAGGTCGATGGTCGTATCTTCACCGAGCGCCAAGGACGGCGTCACGTGGAGTCCGTAGTTCTTGACGACCCACTGGCGCTGGACGTCTTCCTGCAATGCCGCCGCAATGTCGCGCTCATGGCGCTGGACAAAGGCGACGGGCAGACCGTCCAGGCCGGCATAGTCCCGTTCCAGATGGTTGCGGGCACTGAGGAAAATGACCTTGGGCACATCATCGCCTTTGATGGCGACGCGGACATTGCGCACGACCGGCAGCTTGGGCAGCATATAGACGGTGACATCCGTTTCTGGCCCGCCGTGGATGACGATGTGCGGATAAAATTCCGGCACTCGTTCTTCCAGTTCATTCTCCAGAACTGATTTGACGGCCCCGTTGGCCCAATCCAGGGCATCGACGGGCAGTCCCGTGAGCAGGCTCTCGGCCATGTCCCCGGCGTGTTCCAGGTCCTTATCGACCAGAGCCTGGCCCATGGCCGGCAGGGCTCCGTAGTCGATGGCAAAGTGTACTTTGCGGATCGTATCGCCCCAGGGGCGGATGCGTACATCCAGGTCCGTCTGGCTGCCGGGATGGATGGCAATGGATTCCACCGTATAGCCTATGAGGACGCGGTTGATGATATCGTTGACGGTTCGCTCGTATTCTTCATGACGGCTGCTGATTTCCCCACTGTCGTGATTGAGGAATACGTGGTTCCCTACGGTTTGGATGCTGGCAGCAATGCGTTTTTCGACTAATGGCGGAATCGCTTCCTCTACGGAGGCGACATGGACCGTCACTTGTTCTACCGATGCTGCTATAGCACTACTAAGACTAGCACAGACGGCAAAGACAGTCAATAAATAAGTGCGGATCTTCATCATCCACGACCTTTCATTGTCTTAGAACTTACCGCCAAAGCTGAAGTGGAACTTGCCGCCATCCTGGCCTACGCCGTAATCCAGGCGGATAGGCCCGATTGGTGTCGTAATGCGGAAGCCGATACCACCGGAATAATGGAGTTTATTGTTTTCATGGTACCAGGGGATGTTTTCTACGCCGCCCCAGGCATTGCCCAGGTCGGTAAAGACGACGCCCTGGATCTTCTTGGCAATGGGATAGCGGTATTCGATGGTCGCTTCGTACATCTTGTTGCCACGGAATTCATCGTCTTCATAGCCGCGCAATGTGTCGGCACCGCCGAGGGTGAAGAGGTCGTTGTAGGGCATATCGCCGGTTGCGATACCGCCCATGAGGCGGACGGCGATGACGTGGGCCCGGCCGACTTTATAGTACAGACGGTTTTCAGCGATGAACTTGAAGTAGTCGAAGTCGCCACCCATGCCGTGGCCAGCCCAGGTACCCGTGAAGGACAGGCGTTTGCCTTTTGTCGGATCATAAACGTTATCGCGGTTATCGAAGACGTGGGACCAGGTCAGGCTGTTGGTGCGGCCGAAGTTGTTGTTCAAATAATTTCGATATTCCGAAGGCAAAGTCGGATCATTCTGCCATTCGCGATAATTATAGCCGCTATCGTAATCGGTGTATTTCGTGTTCTTCGTTTCCAAGGTGACGTAGTCGCTGACGTATTCGCTGCGGACGCGGCCGTAAGTAATGTTGAAGCCATTGGTCCGGCGGTCGTATTCAGCAACGGAATCGCCTTTTTCATTGTAGTCATCGTATTCCGATTCGCGGTCGAAGATGCTGAAGCCGATGGAGTCGCCGGCATCGTTGAGGTACGGATGGGTATACGAGAAGATATAGTTCTTATTGGTATCCGTGTTGCCGCCGAATTCCCAGCTGATATTGGCTTTATCGCCCGTACCGCGCAGGTTCGTTTCGGCCAGGCCGAGGATGCCGACGAGGCCGTCGGAATCAGAGTAACCGGCACCGATGGTGACCGAACCGGTCTTCTGTTCGGTGACGTCGATTTCGACGATGACGTCTTTCGGATTGCGCTGGCCCGGCAGGAGGCGGACGTTGACGTCTTCAAAATAGCCCGTGTTGTAAACACGCTGGATACTGCGGCTAGCAGCGTTCTTATTGAAGATATCGCCCTTCTTCATACGCAGTTCACGCATGATGACCTTATTCTTGGTCTTGGTATTGCCGCGGAGATTGATATTTTCGATGCGCGGTTCGGAAATAGCAATGTGCAGGGTCCCTTCGTCGTCGAGGCGGACATCGGAGACGCGGCTCATCATATAACCGGCATTGGCAAAGGCCGTGTTGATATTGGCTACGTCGTGGCTGACGACGGCCGTGTTGAGCGTCGCCCCCGGCGTCGTAGCGACGAGTTTCATCAAATCATCGGTGCTGATCGATTCGTTGCCGACGATGTCGATTTTCTTGACGACAGGATTCATCTGGACCGTATAGTTCAGGGACACGCCTTCCGGTACGGTCGTAAAGGACGGCTTGACCGTCGAGAACAGGCCCGTCGCTCCGATGACGTTGAGGTCGTGGCGGATGTAGTCCATGTTGACGGCATCACCGACACGCATGGCCAGCTGAGGCAGGAGCTTCTGTTCAATCTGGGCTTCCGGTACGGGGCCGACCGTAACGGCTGTAGCTACTTTGTCGACATAAGGTTTCAAGTCGGCATCGGTGACGGATTCACCGTAGGGCAGGGAAACATCCTGACCGGCCTGGACGACGGCCATGGGATAACCGGGAATGGACGTATCGAACTGCATGTCGCTGGTGCCGCTCATGTAGCTGACTTTATCGCCAGTGATCTGCGGCGTCGTATCGACAGGAGCCGGATTGAGGATTTCATTTTCCTTGTGGACAGCTTCTGCTGTTTCCTGCTGAACCGCTTCCGGGCTCTTGCCAGCTGCAATAGCTGCCAGTTCTTCTGCCGTTTCGTAGCCGGTCAGGCCCGATTTTGCAGCTTTCATGGCATCCGTTGTCGTTTCATCGCTAGGCGAAGTTACGACCGTATTGACAGCTGTTTTCTGGTCATCCGCCGGAGCGGCTGCCGAGCCAGATGTAACCGTCTGGCTGCCCGACGACTCGTAACCTGTCGCCGCTGTCGTATCATCAGCCCAAACAGGGCACGTCATCATCGCACTGGTTACCATCAGGGCGAGAAGTTTTTTCTTCCGCATATTCATAAAAATCCTCCATTATCTATTTCGTAATACCTGTACCGCGCAAGGTATGACGTGCTTCTTGTACAGTAGCTTGTACCTGGCGGTCCGACAAGACTGCCTTCCTTTCCGTCAGCACCGGAGCCGGTGAGGCCGGCTCCGGTGCTGCTGCAGCCGTCGCGGCTGGCTGCACAGCAGGTTCGTCCCCAGCAGGAGCTGCCGGCGGATCCATGTTCTCCGCCACTGGCGCTGGCCCTTCCTGGACAGGAGGCTGTACGCTCTCTACCGGGGCCGGCTCCGCCACGGGCACAGCCGTATCTACCGGGGGCTGGCCCGGTTCATTCCCTGCGGCTGTCTCATGGACAGCGGCCTCTGCGGCAGTCGATCGTCCTTCCTGCCCTGGCAGGCGGAAGACATACCAGCCGCCCATAGCCAGGCAGAAGGCCGTGACCAGGGCTCCGGCCCGCAGCCAACCTTTGCTGACTGGATGGTGTTTGCGCAAATTCTTCATTTCCGCTTCGGCCAGCATCAGGTTGAGTTCGCCCTTGATATCGGACTCTTCGTCAAACGATGCCTCGGCCTTTTCCAGCCAGGACCGGACGGCCCGGACCCGGTGAACCGTGTCGCGTTGGGAATGTTTCATACGGCCTTCTCCTTTCTGCATAAACGAATACTTTTATAAAATCGGGAAAGGCCATATGATTTTATACCGGCAAAAGGACGCAAAAACATGCCATAATCTATATTTTACAGCATTTTTCGATTCTTTTCACCTAAAAACGGGCCAATTTTAAGAAAATGTAAAAATTTTTTTAGTGCCGGTTTTCATGGATGAACCGGCTGAGCATGCCGCGCACGCGGCGGATTCCCCGTTTCTGCAGGCGATAGACGTAAGGCAGGCTGACATCCAGGCTCTTGGCCAGGTGCTTCTGTTCGACATCATTCAAGTAGACGCCTTCGACGACAGCCTGTTCCTTTTCTGGCAGCCTTTTTAAGACGCGGCCGACCTTTTCCAGCAAGAGCTGGCGGCTCGTGGCTTCGACGGGATCCTGCCGTTCGTCACAGAGTGTATCCTGCAAGGTCACGCCCCGTTCATCCGGTTCATCGAGGGATACGGCACTGACGGCGCCTTCGCGCTTCAGATAATCCAGGATGGCCCCGCGGATGCGGTGGACGGCAAAGAGTGGAAAGGCCACGCCACGGCGGTAGTCATAGCGCTCCACCGCTTCGATGAGCCCCAGCGTCCCTTCCTGCAGGGCGTCGGACAGGATGTCGCGATGGATGTGCCAGCGCATGGCTTCTTTGAAGACCAGCGGCTGGTACTGCTCGATGAGGCGGCTGCGGGCCTCCAAATCCCCATCGTCTTTATAGGCCTGCCACAGGGTCCGTTCTTCATCGGCCTGGAGCAGGGTGATATGCTGTAGTTCCTTCAGATAATCGTCTAACATGGCCTTTTCACCACCTTTTCATTCAAATGGAATTCACACATATATAGGGACGAGCGCCCCACGTGGGCGCCCCTACAAAGGCAATGGCGTATCCACACGTATACCGAGGAAGCCACGGTGTACCCAACATACAAGACGGGCCTGTGTCCCAGCTGTAGGGGCTTGCACGTGGCAAGCCCGCTTCAGGACATGTTGCTTTCCCGTTATTCCTGTATGTATGGCGTCCTGTAATCAATCGCCGGATGCAACGGCATGACCACATATACGGAATCAAAACGAATACTTATATACGCCGCCCATGAAGCTATCGTCGTCAGACTTCCAGGCGTTGACGCTGAACTTGCTGCCCAGGTCGTACATGAAGCCGAAGCGGTCGTCGCCGTGGTTGATGCCGAAGGCCGCTGTGACCATGAAGTCATTGAACAGGTATTTGCCCATTTCAATGTTGTAATAGTTGCGGCTGACATCGGTATTCTTATCATTGAGATTCAGCGAGCCGTTAGTGACAGTGAGCATATCCAGGGACAAGGCCTTTTCCAGGCTCTGGGTGATGCCCAGGCTGTTCAGGGTCATGCGGATACCGGAACCGAGGAGACTGTCCATGTCGTCTTCACTGATAGAGCTCTGAGGCCGGCCGCCGCTGTTGCGCAGGGTGATGAGCGACACGATCTGCTGTTTCGTCAGGGGCGGGTCGGAACGGAGCATGAGGTCCATATTGTCCGCCTGGCCGCGCAGAGTCAGCATGACATTGTACTGGCCGACGCGGCTGAAGCCTTCGGCGTCGATATAGGGCAGGAAGGAATCATACCGCGAGAAATCGGCCTTGGCCTTGGTCACGCGGAAATTGGTATCCAGATAATGGACGGTCCCCCGCGTCGCTTCAAAGCGGCCTGACGGATGGGGATGATTGAGGTTGCCCTGGAAAGTGACCGACCCATTGACCAGCAAGTCATACAGAGCCGGATTGTACAGGCGGACCTTGTTGCCCAGGGTCAGCGTGAAGTCCAGGTCTAAATCAGGGCCTTCACTGCTGCTGGCCAGGGCCAGGGGAATGTCGATAGTCGTATTGTCGACCTGCATGAGACCGCTCACCTTAGGCCGCCCGTCGCCAGGCGTGACGTTGACATAGCCCGTAATGGGGCCGTCATAATAGGGGCAGTTCAGATAGAGGCCGGAAAAATCAGCAGCCAGCGAATAGGAATCTAAGCTGCGGCCGCTCCAGGCGGCTTTGCCATCGAGGCTGATACTGCCGGGATTCTTCTTCCCCTTCTTATCCATGGTCCCGCTGCCGCTGAGGACGGCTGAATGGCCCTTGAAGGCCAGGTCGGCATTGATGTTGGCCAGAGGATAGGCCGTGTCCTTGAATTTGACGGTACCGTTCTTGACGGCAATGTCGCCGCTAATCGTCGGTGCATCCAGCGTCCCGCCGATTTTGACAGCCCCCTGGATAGGCCCGTCGGCTTCGGTAACGTAAGGCGTCAGGAAGGTCAGGACATCGAGGCCGGCATTGTCCAACTGGACAGCGAGGTCCATGGATTCGCCCGTCTTGCCGCCGGACAAAGCGCTGACGGGAATAGTGCCATGGGCGCTGACCTTATAGGGATCGCGGCTGCCGCTGGCCTGCTGCAGCGTGATGAGGCCGTTGCGGATGTTGAACAGGGCATAGGCTCCGGTAAAGGAAACGCCATTGACCGTGCCGCTTCCCAGCTGGGTCGACACATCGGCCTGAAGGTCGTCGCCAGTACCGCTCAAGTCAGCGGCAAAATCGATAGGTGCATCGACGACGACGTCTTTCTGCCCCAGGACGTCGGTCAGGGCCTTGGCCGGGAACTGCTTGGCGGCGACGGATAATTTCACCGGGCCATGCAGGGCATACGTCCCCTGGGCGGCCAGGACGCCGCTGCCGATATTCAGGGCCATCTTGTTGATGGTGACGACGCCGTTTTCCATCTGGACGTCGATGTCAGCCGGTTCGACGGCCTGGCCGCCGAAAGAACCGTTACTGATGGTCCCCTTCATGGAGACCGTCGGATTGTCACCGGTGCCGTTGATATCGATCTGGCCATTCAGTTTGCCCTCGATATCCTGCACCGGCAGGGCTGCGACCTTGAGGAGGCCGGCAATATCGCCATTGACGACCGTCGCCTTACCCCGCAGGAGCGATGATTTCGTATTATATAACAAATTGCCGTCATACGTCCCGCCGAGCTGGGCGAAGTGGAGGTCCGTCAGGCGCAGCATGTCGTCATAATAAGCAAAATCACCGTGGATGTTGTTCAAGGCCATGTGGTTGATGACCAGATTGGCTGCTGTCAGCGAACCGGCCGCCGTCGGGTTGTCCAGGCTGCCGCCGATATGGGCCTGGACGTCGAAGGAGCCGCTGCGCGGCGTCTTATTTTGCGGTACCAGGCGGGAAATATCGACGTTCTTCCCGGTCAAATCGAGATCGAGCGTATCGCCGATAGAGCCGGACAGGGCCAAGGACGCCGTGTAAGAAGAAATATCCCCGTTCGAGAGATAGATGGTCCCATTGTCCAGGCGGTAATCGGCACTGACATTCTTATAGAGGTACCCTGCATAAGAGCCGCTGGTCAGGCGGAACGAGCCGGAAGCTGACGGATTGTCCAGGCTACCGCTGAGGGTAATCGTATTATCGGCCCAGCCAGTGAGCGGCAGGTCTTCCTTGCCGACAGCCGGCAGGAGCTGTTCGATGCGCATATGCGACGTCGTCAGCGACGCCTGTATCGTCCGGGCATCCAGGTCTGCCTGGCCGGTCAGGGTATGAGTCCCATCGCCGCGGCGCCAGTAGAGGGCCGGGATGTCGATGCGGCTGCCCTGTCCCCGGGCCGTCCCGTCGATACTGTCAAAAGGAACGCCCTTGATCTGGCCGCTGCGGGCATTGAAAGCCACATCCCACTGCTGCCCGTCGACATGGCCGGACAAATCGGCCGTCCCATCCAGGGGAATGGATACGAAAGGCGAAGCGGCATCGAGGGGCAGGTCATGCCCGGTAAAGGTCAGATGCGGCGTCTGGCTGTCCACTTCATAAGAACCGCTGACGTCGATGCTGCCGCCTGCCAGGTCCGCGTGGGCGCTGCTCAAGGTCACGACGCGGCCGTCATAGGTTACGTCGCCGCCTGCCGTATCGACAGTCAGGCCGTCATAAGACAAGTCCCCTGCCGTCACGTGGCCCGTCGCCATAATGGACTTATCCTGACTGTTGCCAGCGGCATGGAGCGAGGCCGATACATGGCCCATGACAGCCACGGGCATGCCGGGCACGGCCGCAAGGTCGAGGTCGTTTACGTCGGCATCGGCTTCATAGGCACCGCTCTGGATATCATAGATGCCCTTCCCGGTCAGGGAAGCGCCATAGGCCCGAGCCGTCAGGGAATCGATATCGATCCGGTTCTGGCTATACACCAAGTCTGCCTGGGCTTCGTCGACGGTATAGCCGTTATAGGTCACATCGTGCAGGGACGCCGTGCCGCGGACGTTCACGTCCTGTACCGTCCCCCAGACATTCCCTTTGAAAGCGGCCGTCCCGCTGACGCCAGCGGGCAGATAATCAGCAAAGGCTGTCACGTCAGCGCCAGGGACATCGACTGTCAGGTTGAACACCGGCGTGTCCCCATTGGTCACGATGGTCCCGCCGACGCGGAAATCCTGGCCGTTCACGCGGCCTTCGACGCCCGACAAGGTAATATCTTTGCTTGTCAAGGCCGCATGGCCTTTCAGGCCGTCTACATCGAGGCCCTGGACGGTGACGTGGCCGTCGGATACATCGGCCTGGCCGGACAGGAAAAAGCCGTTATGGCTGTCTGCAACGCGGACTTTGACATTTTCTGCAGTCCCGCTGCGGATGACGACATCGGCCGACGCCGGGATGAATGACGATGCATAAGTCCCATTGATGGCGTCCGCACTGAGTGTAAAGTCATATTGACGGTTCGAGGCATACGTGCCGTGGGCCGTCACCTTTTGCCCATCGACGGTCATAGATGCATCGATGGCTAGCGACGGATAATCGGCAAAGGATACGCTGCCATTGACGCCTTGTCCCGTGACAACCGTGCTGTCCGGCAAGGTTGCGTCGATGGTCCCGTTGTGGACGCTGATGGCCCCGCGGAAACCGGCATCGGTTGTGCTTTGATTTTTCTTGATGAGCGATGCGACGTTCCACGTACCATCATCTTCATTCTGCCAGAGATGCAGAACAGGGTCATCGACATCGGCCGTATCCAGGGCCTGCAGGATTTCCCCCTGCTTCAGGGCCGTCATGATCTTGCCGGGATTGACGTAGACGCGGACGGCGTCGCCTTCGATGACGACCCGCCCTTGTGTATCTTTAATGACTGGTTTGGCCATGACCAGCTGGCCGTTCAGGGATATATCCAGTGAAGAAAACGACAAGGTCCCGTTCAATTTGCTGTTTGCAGTTGTCGTAATTGCCTGGCCTGCCATCTGGGTCAGGGCCGGTTTTTCCATCCACAGGGCAATCCCTGCCGATAGGAAAAAAGCCGTGACGCCGCAGGCAGCCATCCATTTTTTCTTCATAATCGAACTCCACGTATAAAAAAAGAGAGAATCGCACGTTACAATTCTCTCTTTATTCTACCTATGGTATTGAAGAAAATCAAGAAATAGATGACAAATGGCAAGTATTCCCAGCAAAATTGTTAAAAACCTGCCACGCCGTCTTTAAAGATTATTTAACCGCGATAGGTCGTCGCCGTCAAAGACGGATGGATGACGCCCGATTCGACATCGACGCCCATGACCTGTTCCAGTTTGGCAATGCCGACGTTGTAATCGTACAGGGCCTGGATATGGTTGACCTGGGCTTCGTTGAGGCTCAACTGGGCATCGAGGACGTCCAGGTTGATGCCGACACCGGCCTGGTAACGGATATTCTGGATACGGTAGTTTTCACGGGCCTGATCGACGACAGTCTGGGTTTCTTCGACCTTCTGGGCCGCGCTGCGGATGTTGAGGTAAGCCTGCTTGACTTCCAGCTGGACGGCTTCGCGGGTCTTCTGTTCCGTTTCACGGGCGACGAGGAGGTCCTGTTTAGCCTGGTTGACTTTGGCTTTCGTAGCCCCGCCGTCGTAGAAGTTGTACGTGACGCCAGCGCCGATATTCCAGCTGCGCTTATTAGCATCAATGCCAGGGAAGGTGTTGTCGGCCCAGCTGTTACCGCCTGTAATGGCTACGGTCGGTTTATTGCCGGCATTGGCAATGTCGATATTGCGTTCCGCTTCCTGGACAGCTACAGCCGCCTGGAGGACTTCCGGCCGATACTTCATGGCATAGTCCGTCGCTTCCTGGAGGGAAATGTTGTAAGTATCGAAAGGCAGCTGATGATCAGCCAGGTTGAGTTTCGTTTCCAAGGGCAGGCCGAGGATGTTGTTCAAGTTTGATTCGGCAACGGCGACGTTGTTATCCGATGTAATAGCCGTCGTCTTGGCGTTGGCCAGGGAGACATCGGACGAGAGGACGTCGACTTTAGCCTTCGTGCCGACGTTGTACTGAGCCTGGACGTTGTCTAAGTGACCCTGGAGGTTATCGACGGCTTCATGGTAGACGCTCTGCAGTTCCTGATAAGCCAGGAGGGCATAATAGCCTTCGATGGCAGAATATTTCGTCGCCTGTTCGACGCGCAGGATTTCTTCCTGGGCATCGGTCTTGCCTAATTTAGCGACGTCAATATTGCCTTCGACTTTGCCGCCTGTATAGAGAGGAATGGTGACGGATAAATCATTACCAAAAGCATTAGAAATAGCACTCGCACTACGGCCCTGGGCACGGGAAGCAGCCAGGCTGGCATCGGTCGCACGAGAACGCTGTGTATTGAAAGTGTAATCGACGACAGGTGCTCTCCCAGCCCGCGCTTCATCAATCGTGTATTCCGCTTTCTTCAGGGCATACTGGGAATTCTTGATATCCCGGTTATAATCGAGGGCCATCTGAACAGTCTTAGGCAGGTTCAAATCGACCGTGCCGTTCGTCGGTACATGGCCGACGACGATGACTGGATCGACTTCCTGGTTCTTCGCCCGTTTGGCAGCGGCTTTGTCCGCCAATTTTGCCGAATCATCGGCAATCTTCTGGGCCAGTTCTTCACGCAGTTCCGGCGTAATGTCTACAGGACGGACGGCGTCGGCCGCCTTCTTGGCCTTGGCTTCAGCCTTGGCCGCTTTCTTCTGCTGGGCCTTTTCCGCCTTGATTTCCTGCTGTTCCGCTTTGGCGCGGGACTGGATCGCATCGGCCTGCGCTAAGTCGACAGGACGGACAGAAGCCGTCGTATCCGCTGCCGAAGCAGCGGCGACTGCGCTTATGGTCGTAATCATCATGGCGATGACCAATTTCTTGTACAGTTTGTTGTTCATCATGGGTACCCCCGTTTATTTCTATAATCTGCTAAAAAGCGTAACTAATACCATAATAATTGCCACCGTCACTGCGACTCATAGGCCGCGTGAACTGGCTGAAGAGATAGAGATCCGGCGTCAGGCGGTACTGAGCTTTCAAACGGAAGCGCCAGTCATCGGGATCATACCCTTCCAGGGACAAGCGGAAAGGCCCGTCCTGGAAGAAGTCGAAGCCGGCACCAAGGTCGCCGTTGATCAGGCCGGCCCGCGTGTCGAACAGGCGGCCGCGGCGGCCGTACTGCAAGTTGAGGTTCGTACCGTTGCCGATGTTCTCTGCCCCGACGAGGCCGAACGTGTCGCCACGGTACACCTTAAAATTTACAGTGCCGCTGGTCTCATTCTTCGTCGTATTATATAAGAGTCCGGCTTCGCCCTGGACCTTGATGTCCGATGAGCCGCCGAGTATCTTATTCACTTTCGTCGTAATCTGGGCCGTATTATTCAGCGTCGTCTGAATATTGGCCTGGGTCTGCGGATCCGTCGTCATCTTTTCCATCGACTGGGCAATGATCTCGAAGCGGTCCGTAATCTGCTTCATGTTGGCCGCCGTCGCCCGGACGTTGGCCGAAGCCGCGCCGTCACCGTCGAGGTTCTGCATGGACGCGTTCATCTGAGCCGTCATGGCTGCCATATTGGCCGTAATCTGCTGGATATTGCCGGCGTTGGCATCCATCATCTGGCTCGTCTTGCCCGTAATGGCATCGATGTTCTGGATGGAACCGCGCATAGCCGCCTGGGTCTTTTCGTCGCCGATGATGGCATTGATATTCTTGACCATGTCGTCGGCGCTGCCCATGAGCTTGCCGGCACTGTCCATCATATCGTCCATGCTCTTGCTCTGGCTGCCATCGATATAATCGCCGTCGGCCAGAAGATGATTCTTATCATTGCCTGGTGTAATGGCTATGATTTTTTCACCAAGCAAACCGTCCGTCGTAATCGTCACTTTAGAATCGCGCGGGATTTCCGTCCCCTTCTCCAGCTTCATGGCCACATCGACGCCATCGCGGGACGGCTTCACGCTTTCGACTTTACCGACGTGGACGCCGACATAGCGGACGGAATTGCCTTTTTGCAAGCCATTGGCATCCTTGAATTCCGTGTGGACGACGAAGCCGGGCTTACCGAAGATTTCGGCATGGGCCAAGGTCAGGACGACAAAGGTGAATAAGAGGACGCCGACGATGGTGACCAGACCGACCTTCGCTTCTGCACTCCACTTCATAGGCTATCCCCTCTTTCTTCTGGAAAGCGCCCGCCGTGGATAAAGCGCTGCACTTCCTCATCATCTGTATGGGCAAAGGTCTTTTTATCGGCAATGAGCCGGAAGCGCCCGTCCTGTAAATAAGCCAGGCGGTCTGCGACGTAGAAGGCCGAATCCATGTCATGGGTGACGATGACCGACGTCGCATGGATCTGCTTCTGCATACTGACGACCAGGCGGTTGATATCCATACAGCGCAGCGGGTCCAGGCCAGCTGTCGGTTCATCGTAGAGGATGACCTGCGGGTCCAGGGCGATGGCCCTGGCCAGGCTGACGCGCTTCTTCATGCCGCCCGATAAATCATTGGGCATCATGTCCTCAATGCCTTCCAGACCGACGAGACGGAGCTTTTCTTTTACGATGCGCTGAATCGTCGCCTCATCGTCTTTCGTATGCTGGCGCAGGCCAAAAGCGACGTTCTCGCCGACGGTCATGGAATCGAAGAGGGCTGAATATTGGAAGACCATGCCCATGTGACGGCGCACGGCTGTCAGCTGTTCTTCATCGAAGGCGGTAATGTCTTCATCGTGAAAGAAAATCTGACCTTTCGTCGGCTTCTGCAAGCCGATGATCAGGCGCAGGATGGTACTCTTGCCTGAACCGCTGGCACCGAGGATGGCCAGCGTTTCGCCTTGATGGATGTCTAAATTGATGTTGTCTAGTATGACCCGGTCGCCATAGGCGACGGTCACATCGCGAAGACGGATCATGATACTCCTCAATACAACAGAACCGATAAGATATAATTGCAGATAAAAATAAAAATAATCGACGTGACGACGGACTTCGTCGTAGCCTGACCGACGCCTTCGGCCCCGCTCCGGGCATGCATGCCTTCATTGCAGGCGACGAGGGCGATGATACCGCCAAAGAACATGGCCTTGATCAGCCCGTAGACGACGTCGCTGACTTCGGTAAAGAGCTCAATGGAATTAATATACGTAAAATGCGTAAGCCCGGCACCCAACGTCGCGACGCCGTAGCCGCCGGCCGTCCCGATGACGTAGCCATAAAAGGCCAGGATAGGTACCATGACGACGCAGGCTACAAAGCGCGGCACGACCAGATAGGCAATGGGATTGACTGCCATACAGCGCAAGGCATCGATCTGTTCCGTGACCTTCATGGTCCCGATTTCAGCCGTCATGGCCGCACCGACGCGGCCTGCCATGACAACGCCTGTCAGGATAGGGCCTAATTCGCGGCCCATGGCAACAGACATGACGCCGCCCAGCGTCGATTGAGCGCCATAGCGCAAGAGAATGTCGACGATCTGCAAGGTCATGACCATACCGGCAAAGAGCAGGGTCAGGCTGACGATAGGCAGGGAATTGACGCCGAGATGCGCCATCTGGGCAATGGTCAGGCGGCGTTGAATCTTCGGCAGCTGACGCAAGGTCTGACCAAAGAGGATGGCAATGACGCCGACTTGTTCAAAGACATGGAGCGTAAATTTACCGATGCCTTCCAGGATTTCCTGCATGAAAGACCGTCCTTTCTCTAAGTATTATACTACTTTACTATACCATATTAAAAATGGATGTAAAACACCTGTATTCAATTGTGCCTAAATTGTGAGAAACAAAAGAGGGAAAACTAAAATTTAGATTTGAGTTTTCCATAGCTAAAATAATAGCATTTTATGCGAAAAATGGCAAGGGAAAAGGCGCTGTCATATGAAGACAGCGCCTGTTTAGTGGCTCGTGGCTAGTGGTTAGTGGTTAGTGGTTAGTGGCTAGTGGCTCGTGGTTAGCGGCTAGCTGCTGACGGCTGACTGCGACCTGCGGCCTGCGACCGGCGGCCTAATGGAACATATCCAGGTCGACGGTGCGGATGGGGTCGGCCATTTTCTTATCCTGGTCTTTATCGGGTTTCTTGTCGCTTCTTTTGTCGTCTTTTTTGGACGTATCCTTGTTGTCATCGCTGCCCTTATCGGCCTTGACCAGTTCATCATCCTGCGAGGACCCGTCGGTTTCATCACCGATGACGGCTTTCGCTTCGTTGATGTTGTGGTTCTTGGCTAAATAAGCATCGCGTTTTTCCGGCGTGACGACTTTGATGGTAATCTGGCCGTCGCCCTTGACGATGTACGGCGTAGGAATGGACGATTTGGCGTCGTTCGGATTTTCATCGCCGATGTTGTGCTTGCCCGGTTTGATGACATCCTTGGCGCTGGTTCCCGGTTCTTTGCCGCGGATCTTTTCTTTATTCACTTTCGTACCGCTTTCGTTGATCATGCTGACGCCCTGGCTGAGGATTTCGATGACCAAGTCATTGTTGGCATCTTCTTTTTCGATTTCCTTCTTCAGTTCATTGAAATCCTTATAATGGCGAAGGCGCTGGACGATTTCGTCCGTCAAGTTGTAGCGCTGCTTTTCAATGAGGTACGGCAGTGGGATGACGCCGCCGCCGCGTACTTCCAGGACCATATCGCCCAAAGGCTGATTCTTGGGGACGGTGAAGCTCATGGTCTTCACTTCATCGACGCCGCGGTACGGGTGGAGCTTGACCTTGAAATAGACATTATCGCCTGGGCTGACGACGACAGGCGCTGCCGACGCATCGACGATGGTCGCCGATTTGCGGGCCTGAGTGACATCGACGGACATGTTGATGTCCAGGATGGGATAATCGATGAACTCATTGTGCTTGAGGATGTCCAGGACATTGTAGAGCTCGTCGATACTCTTTTCATTGATGTTATCTTCGGAGTAATACATATTATGCCGGGTAATATCCTTATCGCGGCCATTGGACGAACGGATGGTATACGATAAGGTCGCCGTACCGCCGCCAGTGCGGTCGATGGTCTTATTGACCGTGTTGTACACTGTCGTCGCCGCCAGGACCGGCGTCAGTTCATTATCTTCAATGATTTTGACGCGCTTGGTCATGGCCGTATCGGTATCCGTATCCCGGGCTTTGATGATGACCGGGATTCCCGGTGCCAGATAACCGTACTGGCCGCCGATACCGGCGCCGCGGTCCTGGGTAATCTTGCCGACTTCGGCGCCGATGGATCCCAGCTTGAAGGAACTGGACAGGTTATTGACGACCGTGAAGATATAGGCATTGTGCATGAAGTAGTTGATGCTGCCCTTTTTCAGGAAGGGATGGCCGAAGGCGACGATGTGGTCGTTGTCGACATACGTGACCGTCCCGATGGCCCCCATCTTCATATCGCCATTGACGAAGGCAGCGGCGACGCTGCTGCCCGGTTCCAGGGGCAGGGCCGTGCTGTCGCTGCTGGCCGATGCCGTATCGACAGGCATGAAGTTATAGCCCGGCAATTTACTCTGCATCCACGCCGTCGACAGGCTGTCGAAGCCCGACGTCATGAGCGGCGTTGCAATGGGGATGAGTGACGATTCACGGGCATTGAAAGGCCGGATTTCTTCCTTTGTCGGCACATTCCAGAGTTTGAGCATATCGTTGATAGGCGTAATCATGCCGACGCGGGAGTTGGTAAAGGACCAGCCATAGGCGACGGCACCGAGCAGCTTGCCATTGATATAGACCGGGCTGCCGCTCATGCCCTGGGCAATGCCGCCCGTTTCTTCAATGAGGGGCCCAGAGAACTTGGCCAGGACCAAGTCCCCTGACGGGCCGCTGTTCTTCATGACCCCTAAGATTTCGACGGGGAAGGTATCGATTGTCGTACCGTGGACGACGGTCTTGGCATAGCCCGTCATCCCCGGCTGGACTTCACTGATATTCATGAATTCCTGTGCCTGTGCCGAAAGGGCCAAGATACAGGAAAGGGCCGCGGTCAGACAGACCCGGCCCAACGTACGCCGCAAGGCGGAGACTTTCTGCATCATGGTGTATCTCATTTCGTTTCCACCACGACGACAACGGCGCCTTGCTGCACTTGTGATCCCGGCTGGACGAGGACGGTCTTGACGACGCCTTCCTTGTCAGAACGGGCAGCCGGCATCGGACCGGCCAGGGAATTCACCGTAAGCAGGACATCTCCCTCTTTGACGGCTGCACCGACAGGGGCTACGCTGACGACGCTGCCGCTCAGTACCGTCGTGTACGATACGTCAGCAGCTGCAGCCGGCATAGCCATCAGACCTGCTAATCCAGCTAATACGGCGAGTCTGCGAAACTTTTTCATGACGGCTCCCTCCTTTTCAGCTCCGCCTGTGCGGAGCACTCTATAAATCATCAAAACTATCTTTTAAGCGGTCCATTTCCCGCAAAGCCTTGCCGGCTCCGTTGGCAACGCATAACAGCGGCTCATCGCAGAGATACGCTGCCATGCCCGTCGTCTGGGAAATGAGGCGGTCGAAACTATCGAGGAGCAGGCCGCCGCCGGTGAGGACGATGCCATGGTCGGCAATGTCCGCAGCCA
Organism: Megasphaera jansseni; assembly: GCF_047974155.1. NCBI lineage: Bacteria > Bacillati > Bacillota > Negativicutes > Veillonellales > Veillonellaceae > Megasphaera > Megasphaera jansseni. Next base: position 98,819 of record NZ_JBHYRR010000004.1, read on the forward strand.
GTTCAGGCGGCGTCTTTTCCAGGATGGAAACAATCGTCTTGAGGACGGTCTGGATCGGTTCGTCCAGGGCCTGGCGGATTTCCTGCGAATCGATATCGACCGACGTCGGCAGGCCCGTTTCCGTGCTGCGGCCGCGGACGTCAGCCGTCATGCGCCGGCCGTCACCCATAGCCGTGCCGATGAGTATCTTCAGTTCTTCTGCCGTGTGCTGGCCGATGGCGACGTGTTTGATTTTGTCTAGATAGCGGATAATCGCTTCGTCAAACGTATTGCTGCCGATGCGCAGCGATTCGCTGATGACGATGCCGCTCAGACTGAGAACGGCGACGTCCGTCGTCCCGCCGCCCATATCGACGACCATGGATCCATTGGACGTGGCAATATCCAGCCCGGCGCCGATAGCGGCGGCCAGCGGTTCTTCCATGACCGTCGTCTTGCGGGCGCCGGCCTGCATGGCCGCTTCGATGACGGCCCGTCGTTCCACGTTGGTGACGCTCGACGGGACACAGATGACGACGCGGGGTTTAAAGATCAGGGCCTTGCCGATGGCCTTGCGGATGAAGTAGCGCAGCATATATTCCGTCGCGTCGTAGTCGGCGATGACGCCGTTGCGCAGCGGGTGGTAGGCGTGGATGTTGCGCGGCGTCCGCCCCAGCATGGCCTGGGCTTCGCGGCCGATGGCGACGACTTTGTTTTCCATCGTATCGACGGCGATGACGGCCGGTTCATTGACGACGATGCCCCGGTTCTTGACGAACACGATGATATTGGCCGTCCCCAAGTCGATAGCTATATCGCTGCCGAACCAGTTGGCCAGAAAGAACGAGTGGGACTGTTTCGGCTGTACTCTTTTCTTAGTTTTCTTCTTCCTCAATATTGACGCGAACAATGTCTGCACCTAGCCTTTGTAATTTTAATACGAGATTATCATAACCGCGGTCGATGTGGTATAAATAGCCGACTTCCGTTTCCCCTTCGGCGACAAGGCCGGCCAGGACTAAGGCAGCACCAGCCCGCAGGTCCGTCGCGTTGACAGATGCGCCTTTGAGCTTGGGTACGCCTTCGACGATAGCGCTGCGGCCTTCGATGCGGATTTTGGCACCCATGCGCTTGAATTCGTCGACGTGCATGAAGCGGTTTTCAAAGACCGTTTCGGTAACGACACTCGTTCCCTGGCAGATGGTCGTCAGGGCCATGAACTGGGCCTGCATATCGGTCGGGAAACCAGGATAAGGCAGGGTCTTGATGTCGGCCGGGCGAAGCGGTTCGTGACCGATGACGCGGATGCCGTCGATTTCTTCCTGGACTTCAGCGCCGACTTCCTTCAGTTTGGAAATGAGGGGCTTCAAGTGTTCCGAAATGGCATTCTCTACGAAGACATTGCCCTGGGTCATGGCTGCGCCGACCATGAAAGTGCCTGCTTCGATGCGGTCCGGGATGACGGCGTGGTTAGCACCATGCAGTTCCTTGACGCCTTCGATGCGGATGACGTTGGTGCCGGCACCGCGGATGTTGGCCCCCATACTGTTGAGGTACGTTGCCAGATCGACGATTTCCGGTTCTTCAGCGGCATTTTCCAGGACCGTCTTGCCGTCGGCCATGGATGCTGCCATGAGGATATTTTCCGTAGCGCCGACGCTGGGGAAATCGAGGTAGATCTGTGCCCCTTTGAGGCCATTCGGCGCCGTCGCTTCGATGTCCCCGTTTTCCAGGTTGATGACGGCTCCCATGGCTTCAAAAGCCTTGAGGTGCAGGTCGATAGGACGGGCACCGATAGAGCAGCCGCCGGGCAGAGAAATCTGAGCTCTTCCCTTGCGGGCCAGTAAAGGCCCCATAACCAAAAAAGATGCACGCATACGGCGTACTAAATCATACGGAGCCGTCGTCGATGTCAGCTCATGGGCATCGATGACCAGTGTATCTCTTTCAGGATGTTCTATATGAACGCCGAGGGACGCGATGACGTCACAGACGGTATGTACGTCGGCTAATTTCGGGATCTCTGTCAATGTACTCTGCGTCGTTCCCAACATAGATGCGACAATGATAGGCAGCACGGCATTTTTAGCCCCGCTGACGCGAACCGTACCCTGTAAGGGCTTTCCACCATGAATAACAAGTTTCTCCAATTCTGGTGCCTCCTAATACTATTCGAGTAGTTTATTCTAAATGGCCCAAAGGCAATGGCGCCTAAGGTGCCATTATGAGCATATAATTACTATCAAGTCATTGTACCATAAAAGGGGGAAAAAAAAAAGGGCTTGTCGCCGTGCGACAAGCCCTTTTTAAGTTGTAGGGGGCGCCACGTGGGCGACCCGCTGGATATTTGATGACGTCTCCCCAATCTGGAAAATCACTCATATTCTGGAGCGGGCTTGCCACGTGCAAGCCCCTACAGACGTAATCCCTCGGAAATTTTTCTTCAACCTACAAGCGGGACGCTGACCGCTAGCTGCTGACCGCTAACAGCGGCCTGCTGCGGGCCGCCCTCTGGGACGGCCCCTACGGACTGCGAACTGCGAACGGCGGCTTTTACAAATGAATGCTCCATTTCGCTTTCTTGTCGAAGCGGTGGAACGTGTCGATGAAGCGGATCGTGCCGCTCTTGTAACGCATGACGACGGACATCGTGCGGGCGCCGCCACCGAAGTATTGGACGCCGCGCATCATAGGCGTATCAGTAATGGCCGTCGCCGAGAAGATGCAGTCGTCGCCTTGGACCAGGTCGTCGAGGGTCATGACGCGGTTGATGTCATCGATGCCCATTTCCCAGCAGCGCTTCCGTTCTTCTTCCGTATAGGGGATGAGACGGGCCTGCATATCGCCGCCCAGGCATTTCAGGGCCGCTGCGGCCAGGACGCCCTCCGGAGCGCCGCCGATGCCCATGAGGACGTGGACGCCGGACCCTTCGATGCCGGCGTCGACAGCCGGCGAGACATCACCGTCCGTGATGAGCTTGATGCGGGCACCGGCACTGCGGCATTCATCGATGATTTCCTGATGGCGCGGCCTGTCGAGGATGACGACGGTCAAGTCGTCGATGCCACGTTCCAGGCCTTCAGCGATGCGGCGCAGGTTTTCCTGTACCGGCTGGGTCAGGTCGATGCGCCCTTTAGCCCGCGGGCCGACGCAGAGTTTTTCCATGTACATGTCCGGCGCATGGAGAAGGTTCCCCTTGCGGGCGATGGCCATGACGGCAATGGACCCATCCTGGCCTTTCGCCGTCAAGTTCGTCCCTTCCAGCGGGTCGACGGCAATATCGACTTCCGTGCCGCCGGCGCCGACTTTTTCACCGATATAGAGCATCGGCGCTTCGTCCATTTCGCCTTCGCCGATGACGACGGTCCCATCAATAGGTACTGTCGATAAAATCGAGTGCATACCGTCGACAGCCAGCTGGTCGGCGCCCATCTTGTCGCCCTTCCCCATAAGGCGGCCGGCCTTGACGGCAGCTGCTTCCGTAACGCGGACAAATTCCAAGGTCAATACGCGATCCATAGTGAACCTCCTGTTTAAAAATAATCGAAACACATATATAGTATTACTTCTAGACAGAGTGAAAAAACTCCTGCCTCGCGGCAGGAGTTTTTTCGTGGGTAGTGGCTAGCAATTAGTTGTTAGCAGATGGATTTAAATTTAAAGTTTTCTCGTTCGTCACAGACCTTGCCTCTCCTCATAGGAGAGGTGGCCTGAAAGGCCGGAGAGGTTGAACCGCTCAAATTCACAGGCGGACGCCCCACGTGGGCGCCCCTACAGCGAACTGCGAACTACGGTCTGAAACAAGCGGAGCTGTCGCATCGCGACAGCTCCTTTCAAGTTGTTAGTGGCTAGTTGTTAGTTGTTAGCGGATGGGTTTAAATTTAAAGCTTTTCTCTGCAAACTACAAACTCTGTGCTACAAACTATAAAGTAAACGGGGCATCACATGATGGCAGAAACCTTCGTGCGACAAGCCACTACGAACGCGGCCTGCGACCGGCGACCGGCGGCCTGCGGGACGCCTTCCAGGCGTCCCCTACTGTTTCGTGATTACGTCGCAATGCATGTACGGGCGGAGGACTTCCGGTACGACGACGGAGCCGTCAGCCTGCTGATAGTTTTCCAGGATAGCGGCAACGGTACGGCCGACGGCCAGGCCGGAGCCATTCAAGGTATGGACGAATTCCGGTTTCGATTTCGGTGTGCGGCGGAAGCGGATATTAGCCCGGCGTGCCTGGAAATCTTCCGTATTGGAGCACGACGAGATTTCGCGGTATTTGCCCTGAGCCGGGAACCAGACTTCGACGTCGAAGGTTTTGGCAGCCGAGAAACCGATATCGCCCGTGCAGAGGCAGACGACGTGGTACGGCAGTCCCAAAGCCTTGAGGATATCTTCGGCGTTGTTGGTCAGTTTGTCGAGTTCGTCATAGCTCGTTTCCGGAGCGACGTATTTGACCATTTCGACTTTGTGGAACTGATGCTGGCGGATGAGGCCCCGCGTATCGCGGCCGGCCGAACCGGCTTCGGCGCGGAAGCACGGCGTCATGGCCGTAAAGTAGACCGGCAGCTTGGCGCCGTCGATGATTTCACCGCGGTAGTAGTTGGTCAAGGGAACTTCGGCCGTCGGGATCATGTACATTTCTTCACCTTCGACGTTGAGCTTGTACATATCTTCATAGAATTTCGGCAGCTGGCCCGTCCCGGTCATGGAATCGCGGTTGACGATGTACGGCGGGATGACTTCGGTGTAACCGTCTTTTTCCGTATGCTGGTCGAGCATGAAGTTATAGACGGCGCGTTCCAGACGGGCACCGGCACCGATATAATAGTAGAAGCGGGCACCGGTTACTTTAGCAGCCCGTTCGGAATCGAGGATGCCCAATCTTTCACCGACGTCCCAGTGATTGAGGGGCTGGAAATCGAATTTCGTCGGTTCGCCCCATTTGCGGACTTCCGGGTTGTCGCTGTCGTCGTTGCCGACGGGGACCGAGGGGTGGCACATATTGGGGATCATGAGCTGGATGGCACGCATGTCAGCTTCGACTTTCTTGACTTCTTTATCGAGGACGTCGATGTCGTCGCCGAGTTTCTTCATGGCCGCAATCTGGGCGTCCGCGTTTTCTTTGTTGCGCTTGAGCTGGCTGATTTCCTTGGTGACGGTGTTGCGTTCGTTCTTCATGGCTTCGACTTTCTGAAGAATTTCACGGCGCTGGTTATCCAAGGCGACAAAAGCGTCGACGTCGGCTTTGGCATGGCGGTTCTTAATATTTTCTTTGACTTCTTCCACGTGTTCGCGGATGAATTTCGTATCTAACATGGTAGTTTCTTCCTTCCTCAGTAAATATGCTTGAATACCCCTCGTATTATAGCCTTATAAGCCTTTTTGTTCAATACCGCTGAACAAATACCCCATATGATTCGTAGAATTGAGCAGGACCAGGCGCCATACGCCGTCCTGGCATTCCAGGACATTGATGCAGGTGTTATCCTGCTTGATCTGCCAGAAATGGCTCATATCCAGTCCCAGGACATCGCAGATGATAGCTTTGTTGACGGCGTCATGGGCGGCGACGAGGACGGTCTTGCCATCGTACTGCTGGACGTAGTCATCAAAGGCAGCCCGGGCGCGGACGCGGACGTCTTCCAGGGATTCGCCCCCCTGGCCGGGCATGGTCACCGTATGGGGCTGTGTATGCCAGCGGTGGAATTCTTCAGGATACTTGGCTTCAATTTCATCGGCCAGCTTCCCTTCCCAATCGCCGTGATTGATTTCCAGGAGCCTGTCATCCTTGAGGACCGGCAGGCCGTGGAGGTCAGCACAGAAAGAACAAGTCATGTACGACCGTTCGAGGGGGCTGGAAATGGCTACGTCGATAGGCGTATCTTTCAAGCCTTCAGCGACCATATGGCCCTGCTTGAGGCCCCGTTCACTCAGGTGGGTATCTTCCTGGCCCTGGTAACGGCCTTCAATATTCCATTGTGTTTCGCCGTGGCGAATGAGTATGATGCGTACCATAAGTTCCCCCTGTTAGTGAATATCGCAATGAATGAGCTTCATATCGAGGATACCGTTGATCGAACGGAGCTTGACCATGATGTCGTTGGGAATATCATCCTGGACAGCGATAGCCATGATGTTGTTGCCCGACTTGGTCATGCGGCCGACCTGCATTCCCATGATGTTGATATGGGCCTGGCCGAGGATGGTCGAAATCTGACCAATCATGTTCGGCTGGTCGACGTGCGGTACCAGGAGCAGGTAGCCTTCCGGCGTGAAGTCGACGCGGTATTCATCGATCTGGACGATTTTGGCTTCCGTCCCGTTGAACAAGACGCCGACGATGGCGTGTTCGCCCTTATTGGTGCGGACCCGGACGGTGACGGAATTGACGAAATAGCCATTGGACTGGCTGTTGATTTCTTTGATGGCAATGTGGCGCGTCTTGGCGACTTCTGCGGCGTTGACGTAGTTGACCGATTCCTGGAGGATCGGATTGAGGGCTCCTTTGAGGACGGCCGTCGTCAGCAGGCGTGTTTCCGTATCGGCCAGTTCGCCCGTATATTCGACTTCGATTTCCTTCATCGGTGCATCAGCCAAGTAAACGGCCAAGTTACCCATGCGTTCCATGAGGTCGAAATAAGGATGAATGACGTTGTAGACATTAGGCGGTACCGGAGCCATGTTGACAGCCGTAGCGACCGGTTCCCCTTTCAAGGCTTCCATGACGCCTTCGGCGACGTCGACGGAAACACCGATCTGAGCTTCAACCGTCGAAGCACCGAGGTGCGGCGTGATAACGACATTATCCATGCCCAGGAACGGATTGATATCCTTGGTCAGCGGTTCCGTCGGGAAGACGTCGATAGCAGCGCCGGCGACGTGACCGCTCTTGAGGGCTTCCGCCAAGGCATAAATATCGAGGACAGCCCCGCGGGATACGTTGATGACCCGGACGCCGTCTTTCATCTTAGCGATTTCTTCCTTACCGATGAGGCCCCGCGTTTCCTTGGTCAGCGGCGTATGCATGGTAATGTAGTCCGACCGCTTGAGGAGCGTATCCAGATCGACTTGTTCGACGCCGAGCTGTTTGAACCGTTCTTCCGGGATGTACGGGTCATAGCCGATGGTCTTCATTTCCATAGCCTGCATGCGTTTGGCAATGCGCGAACCGATGCGGCCGACGCCGATGATGCCGATAGTCTTGTTCTGGAGCTGGATACCCGTAAAAGTCTTGCGGTCCCAGTTGCCAGCCATGAGGGAATTGTGGGCCTGCGGGATGTGGCGGGTAATGGCCATGATCATGGCACAGGTATGTTCTGTTGCGGCCAGCGTGTTGGACGTCGGCGTATTGACGACGACGATGCCCCGTGCTGTCGCACTCTTCAAGTCGATGCTGTCGACGCCGACACCGGCGCGGCCGATGACCTTCAAATTCGTAGCCGCTTCGATGACCTTTTCCGTGACGTGGGTCATGGAGCGGGTAATGAGGCCGTCGTATTCACCGATGCAGTCGATGAGGCCCTGTTCATCGAGGTTCTTCTTGACATCTACTTCATATCCATTTTCGCGTAAGAGATCTACGCCTTTCATCGATACGTCATCGCTGACTAAAATCTTCATTGTTTTCTCCCCCTATATGATACCTTAATGTTTTTTCTGGAACGCTTTCATGAAATCGGCCAGAGCCTGGCAGCCTTCTTCGGTGACGGCATTGTAAATCGATGCCCGGCAGCCGCCGATGGAACGATGGCCCTTGACGCCGATGAGGTCGTGATCAGCCGCTTCGGCGACGAACTGGGCTTCCAGTTCCTTCGTCGGCAGGTTGAAGGTGACATTCATGAGGCTGCGCGAATCCACGCGGGCATGGCCGCGGTAGAAGCCGTTGCTGTCGTCGATGACGCCATAGACGATAGCGGCCTTTTTCTTATTCCGTTCAAGCATGGCAGCCAGTCCGCCGTTATCATCGAGCCAGTGAGCGACTTTATTGACGAAATAAATATTGAAGACCGGCGGCGTATTGTACGTCGAATCGTGGTCGACATAGGTCTTATACTGCAGCATGAGCGGTAAGTCGCGGCAGACCTTCTTCAGCAGGTCGTCCTTGATGATGGCTACGACGACGCCGGCCGGACCGACATTCTTCTGGACGCCGGCATAGATGAAATCGAAATTCTTTACATCCACCGGGCGGCTGAGGAAATCGCTGGACATATCACAGAACAAGGGAACGTCGAAAGACGGGAAATCGTGCCATTCCGTCCCATGGATAGTGTTGTTCGATGTCATGTAAATATAGTCCGTATCGGGCTTGACGACAAAGCTGTCTGCCTTGGGGATGTACGTAAAGCCATCGGCCTTGCTCGAAGCGACTTCATAGGTTTCCCCGTAGAAAGAAGCGGCTTCCATGGCCTTATTGGACCATACCCCCGTATTCAGATAACCGCCGCGTTTCTTGAGGAAATTCGCGGCATGCATGACGAACTGCACGCTGCCGCCGCCCTGGATGAAGACGATATGATAGTCATCGGGAACGGCCATGAGCTTCTTCAGTATCGCCACCGTGTCATCCTGCATTTCCTGATAGGCAGCACTGCGATGACTGATTTCGACGATGCTCATTCCTGTGTGATTGAAATCGAGGAATTCATCCTGAACTTCCTTGAGGACTTCCAAAGGCATTGCCGATGGGCCTGCATTGAAATTGTACACTCTCTTCATATTTCCACCTCTTACTGCACGAAGACCGCAGGGAAAGTCTTCTGCCATACCAATAAAAAAACTCCCGTCCCATCAAAGGGACGAGAGTCGATATTCCCGCGTTGCCACCCAACTTGCCTTTCGGCCAACTTGTACCGCTATATCGGGCGTACCCGTCAAATTCATCATTTGCAGCTCCAGAGCGGAACGCCTTACAGCCCTGCTGCCTCGCACCGCCCGGCAGCTCTCTGAAAGGACCCGTAATTTGCTTCTCCTTCATCGCCTTCTGTAAAATTACGTTTATTATAAACACAAACGCCCTGCCTGTCAAGACAAATTTTAACAGGTTTATCCTCCATCTCCCAAGACGGGAGACTGATGCCAGCTAGAAAGACATTAGTTTACCGCTTTCCCCACAAGAGCTGGGACAGCTAGTAGCACAACTCATTGGCTTTTCCAGTCTTTCATAGTACCAGAGTTTGAGGCCGGCTAGGATGATGTCAGTTTGCCGCCTTTCTCCTAAAAAGCCGGGACAGATAGTGACACGACTCATTGGCTTTTCTAGTCTCCCAAGTACAGAGTCTGATGCCGGCTAGGGAGACGTCATTTGCCGCTTTTCCCTACAAAAGCAAGAAAAGCTAGTAACCCGACTCATCGGCTTTTCCAGTCTCTCATACTACCAGAATCTGAGGCCGGCTAGGGTGATATCCGTTTGCCGCCTTTCTCTCAAAAAGCCGGGACAGATAGTGACACGACTCATTGGCTTTTCTAGTCTCCCAAGTACAGAGTCTGATGCCGGCTAGGGTGATGTCTGTTTGCCGCCTTTCTTCAAAAAGTCGGGACAGATAGTGACACGACTCATTGGCTTTTCCTACAGTTCATTGCAGGATAGGCCGCCCTATGCAAGGCGGAGGAAGGAGGCATAGTGGAGCTATGCCGACTGACGACAACGCAGCAGAGGACGGCCTAGGCTGTGACGAACAGGAAAGGGCCAATGAGCCGTGCCACTTAATTGCATTTACTCCAGCCGCAGTTCTTGCAGGTGTTGCAGCCGCCTTCAAAAACTAAGGGTTCACCACACTGCGGGCAGAGCATACTTTCTGCTGTGACTTTTTTTTCTGCTTTCGGCCGGGCCGGCGTCTTCTTGACCGGTGTATGGCCACTGGCGACGGATGCCGTCTGATTCAGTTCTTCCTGGACTTCGTCGAACATATCCAGCAGGGCATTGCCGACGGCCATAGGGCAGCACGAACCGCGGCTGGTATCGCCGCGCGTCGCCCGGCGCACCGAATAGGACGGGCAGTTGCCTGTCGAATTGAGCTGGTCGACGATGGTATAGATATCGATGCCGGCGCGGGCGCTGATGGAAATCATGCGCGACAAGCCGATCATGAAGTTGTTGCAGCCGCCGGTCGACCCCTTGCTGAGGTACGTTTCCAAGAGAGCCCCTGTCTGGGGATCAAAGAAAGCCATGCAGTGCAGGCTGCCGCAGCCCGTGATGAGCTTGCGTTTCTTGCCGATGACGTTATCGTCGATGCTGACGATTTCACCGCGGTCCAGGCCTTCACCAGCCGTGGGGACGCGCTTTTCTTCTTCATGAGTCGTCAGGATGCCGGCCCGCTTGCAGCCATCACGGAATAAAGTCATCCCTTTGCAGCCTTTTTCATAGGCCAGGAGATAGAGGTCTTCCGTATCTTCTACGGTAAAGCTGTTGGGCACGTTGACCGTCGAGCTGATGGACGCATCGATGTGCTGCTGCCAGGCCGCCTGCATTTCGACGCGTTCGTGATAATCCAGGGTCAGGGCCGTGACGAAGTATTCCGGAAGCTGGCCGTCGTCTTTGATGTGGTGCTTCTTCATGTAGCGTTCGACGATAGGCGTGTAGACTTTATAATAGACGTCCGTGCCGTGGAGGGATTCCGTCTTGCGTTCATAGAAGTTCGCATAAATCGGTTCGATGCCGCCGGAAATGCCGAGCATCGTCGACAAAGTCCCTGTCGGGGCGATGGTCAGGAGCTGGGAATTGCGCAGGCCGTATGCCTTGACCAGTTTGGCCGTCGCTTCCGTCGTATTGGCTTTGAAGTACGGCGTACTCATGATTTCATCGATGTGGCATTTCTCGAAGGCCCCACGCTGATGAGCCAGTTCCGCCGATGCCGCAATCGCCGTATCCGCCATGGCGAAGCCGATGTCATGGCAGAAAGCGACGGCATCGGTACTGCCATAGGTCAGGCCCATCTGGATGAGCATGTCGCCGAGGCCCATGATGCCCAGGCCGATCTGGCGCCAGGCTTTGACGCTTTCCCGTTGTTCTTCCAAAGGATGCAGGGGCAGCCCTTCTTCGAGGACATCGTTGAGAGCCCGGACGGCAATGCGGACGCAGCGCTTGAATTCATCGAAATCAAAAGTGGCATTCGGCGTAAAGGGAGCGTTGACGAAGTTGGCCAGGTTCATGCTGCCCAAGAGACAGGAACCGCCAGCCGGCAAGGGTTCTTCGGCGCAGGGATTGACGCCGGCAAAGGAAAATTCCGGTGTATTGGCCAGCAGGTTCCACGATTTAATGCGGTCCCAGAACAGCGCGCCCGGTTCGGCATAATCCCAGTTCGTTTCGGCAACCAGGCGGAAGACATCGGCTGCATTGACCAGGCTTTCGATGACCTGTCCCGTTTCCTGCCGCTTGAAGTGGAGACGGAACTGTTTGTGTTCCTTGACGGCTTCCATGAATTCATTGCTCAGGCGGATGGAAATATTGGCCTTGGTCACCTTATTGAGGTCCGTCTTGAGTTTGATGAAATCCAGGACATCGGGATGAGCACAGTCAATGGAAATCATCAAAGCCCCGCGCCGGCCGTTCTGGCCGATTAGTTCCGTGACCAGCGAATACAGGGTCATAAAGGAAATGGAACCGCTTGTTTCCTTTGCCGCGTTGTTGATGCGCGCTCCCTTCGGGCTCAGGCGGGAAATATCGATGCCGCAGCCACCACCGTAGCTGTAGGTCCGGGCTAATTTACCGGCCCTGTCGAAGATGCTTTCGATGCTGTCTTCCGGCGGCGTCATGACGTAGCAGTTGGACAAGGTGATCTTCTTGCCTTCATATTCCAATCCCCGGTTGGCCAGGATGCGGCCGCCAAAGAGAAATTTCTTGGCTTTGATCAAATCGGCGACTTCTTCATCACCGCCGCTGATGCGGCCGACCCAATGGTCAAAAGTTTCGCCATTATCGCAATATTTATTCTTCCAAATATCGAGGCCGAGCTGATTATCTGCACCGAGCCATTCTTGTTCGTTCATCAATCTTCCTCCTCCACTGCGTATAGCAAACGCATGACCGCCATCTACTACATATAGTAGATGGCGGTCATTAACTATACTAATAATAGCAGGATGACGGGAAATAGTCAAGTATCGGAAATGCATAGTCCGACCTCTTCCTAGTCATCGCTGACATCCTTTTGCAGGAAACGGCTTACGACACGCAAGTATTCGCTGCGGTCCGTTTGAATGCCGACAGCATGAGGCGAGTCAGCAAAAATATAGAGTTCTTTTTTTGGGCTCGTACAATTATCATAAAGGCTCTTCGCTGTCTTGACCGGTACCAGGGCATCATCACTGCCATGCAGGAAGAGGACAGGCATCTTCATCCGCTTGACAGCCTGCGCCGGTTCCAGGGAAGACACGGTCTTGTGCGTATGGTAGAACATAGCTGCCTGGAAGAAAGGATCGAGGAGATCATAACTCCAGATAGCCCGTTTGTCCCCCGAAGCCTGCCACAATTTCTCCCGTCCCAGAGAGATGATGTTGCCATAAGAACTATCGGCGACGACAAAGGATAGGTCCTTTCCGTATTCACTGCCGGCATACAGCAGGGCCATAGCCGCCCCGAGAGAGACGCCGTGCAGGCCGATGGTCATCTGTTCATCGCGGTTGCGCAGCCATTGGCACCACATGGCCAGGTCATCGATTTCCCGGATACCCCATTCCGTGTGGGCGCCTTCACTTTCGCCATGGCCCCGCAGGTCGATGAGCAGGATATTATAGCCCAGGCGGCGGTACACTTCCATATACGGCAGGCACATGGATCGGTTCTGGTAGAGGCCGTGGATGAGGATGACCGTCTTATGGGAATCATGGCGGTTCTCGATATACGTCCCGCGCAGGATCGTCCCGTCCTGGCCATTGACCCGGACCGGTTCCCAGCCCCGTTCCTTTTCCCACTGGCGGACAGTAGACACGTCACGGCTGTGGTTCTCGATGCCCAGGAGCTGGTCCCAGGGGGCATCATAAAATTCTTCATAAGCCATGTTGCCGATATAAGCCCCGATGCCGCCTAAGATGACAGCCAAGCAGACCATGAACAGGAGCAGCCGCTTCAAGAAACGCTTCATCATGACGGCTTACAGCTTCCTATCCCGGCTGGCTTCCACTTTATCCTGCATGGCAGTCAGAGGCGTACCGCCAGCCGCTTCAATGGCGGCAATGACTGCACCTTCGACGAAGGGGCAGTCCAAGAGCTGTATCTGCCGGTCGTCCAGGCTTTCAGCGACCATTTCTGCCGTCATGACGGCACTGCCCATATCCATGATGCAGGCAACGCCATCGCCTTGGTCTGCGGCTTCGACAGCTGCCGTGATTTTCTCAAAACTCGTTCCCAAGCTGCCGTCTTCGAGTCCGCCAGCAGCGATGACAGGCGCATCAGGCGCCATCATGCGGGCCAGTTCAACAGCACCTTCAGCGGCCTTCTGGCTGTGGGAAATCAATACGATTCCTACCATCTTTTCCTTCACTCCTAAAAATCAGGCCATTTCTGCCAGGACCTGCAGTAAATAGAGCGATGACGTAGCGCCGGGATCCTGATGGCCCAGGCTGCGTTCGCCTAAATAGCTGGCACGACCTTTCGTAGCGATAATGGTCTTCGTGTATTCTACGCCTTTTTCCGCAGCTTTGGCTGCATCCTGCAAGGCTTCTTTCAATGATTTTCCGGCAGCCACGTCGTCCTGCATGACCTTCAGCGCCGGGCACAGTGCATCGAGCATGGTCTTTTCGCCTTCCGTCGCTTTGCCGCGCATCTTGATGCCGTCGACAGCGGCTTCCATGGCTTTGACGAAAGCGGGGCCATCGATTTCCGTCAGGCCCTTGCAGGCCATGCCGGCTTTCATGAAGGCCGTCCCATAGAGCGGTCCCGATGCGCCGCCAACCGTCGACACGAGCTGCATGCCGACACCTTTGAGCAGGGCCCCGATATCACCGCCTGCCAGGGATGGCAGCTTCTTTTCAACGGCTTCAAAACCGCGGGCCAGGTTGATACCGTGGTCGCCGTCGCCGATTTCGTTGTCGAGCTCGGTCAAATATTCTTTTTCTGCTTCAATTTTCTTAGCCATCCCTTCGATGATGGCTGCCATCTGTTTCGTATCCAATGAACTCATCCCCTCTTATTTTTTCCAGGCCAGTGTATCGGCCGGTGCGTCATAGAGACCTTTCATTTCGTCATCCAGGCGCAGGAGAGTGATGGAGAAGCCCGCCATTTCGATAGACGTCATGTAATTGCCGACCATCGTGTCATAAACGGTGATTCCCTGTTCCTTGAGATAATCCTGTACGAAGTTGTTGACGATGTACAGTTCCATGAGCGGCGTCCCGCCCATGCCGTTGATAAGGACGACGACTTCATGGCCTTTATAGTCGAGGTCTGCCAGGATCTGGTCGACGAGCATCTTGGCGATTTCATTGGCCGGACGCAGTTTTTCCCGATGCGTCCCCGGTTCGCCATGGATGCCGATACCGATTTCCATTTCGTCATCGGCCAGTTCAAAACCCGGTTTCCCGGCAGCCGGCACGGTGCACGGTTCGATAGCCATGCCCATGGAGCGGACGTTGGCGATGACCTTTTCAGCGACAGCCTTGACTTCCGGCAGTTCAGCGCCCTGTTCGGCTTTGGCACCGGCTATCTTATGGACGAAAATCGTACCGGCTACGCCGCGGCGGCCCGTCGTATACAGGCTGTCCCGGACGGCGACGTCATCGTTGACGACGACATAGTCGGCCTTGATATCTTCATCGGCAGCCATTTCGATGGCCATTTCAAAGTTCATGACGTCGCCCGTATAGTTCTTGACGACGCAGAGGACGCCTTTATCCGTCGCTACAGCTTTGATGCCTTCCAGGACCTGGTCCGGTGTCGGCGACGTGAAGACCGTCCCGGCAACGGCGCAGTCGAGCATCCCTGTACCCACGTAACCGGCATGAGCTGGTTCATGGCCACTGCCGCCGCCACTGACCAGGGCGACTTTGCCTTCTTTTTTGTCTGCCCGGACGACGATGGTCCCATAATCGAGCTTGCGCAGCTTCTTCGGTGCCGATTTGACCAGGCCCTGAATCATTTCCTCTTCGACGTGATTGACATCATTGACAATTTTTTTCATGATACCCCTTCTTTCCATATATAGTTAAAAAGACTTGTCGCACGTGCGACAAGCCCTTTTAAGTGGTTAGTGGCTAGCAGTTAGTTGTTAGCGGATGGTTAAAAATTTACATCAAACCCCAAACATTAAAGCCAAAGTAACCAGATAAGATGGTCGAAAACTTCGTGCGATGTTCACTTAAGTATAGCAAGAAACAAGGGGAAAATCAATTCTGTTCCCGCAGGACGACGCGGTCACACGAATCGGTTTCTTTTAACTGGACCGACACGTCTTCCTTCCGCGACGTCGGCACATTTTTGCCGACATAATCGGCGCGGATCGGCAGTTCCCGATGGCCCCGGTCGACGAGAACAGCCAGTTCGATGAACTGAGGCCGCCCCAATTCCATAATGGCATTGAGGGCCGACCGGACGGTCCGCCCTGTGAACAAGACGTCGTCGACTAAGATGACCGTCTGGCCGTCGGCATCGAATTTCCCGGCATCGCTGACGGCGATAGGGCTCTTGCGGTCGTCGTCGCGATAAGCCGAAATATCGAGATCATATACGGGCACATCCCGGCCTTCGATAGCTGCCAGTTCCCGGCCCAGGCGCTGGGCCAATGGGACGCCGCGCGTATGGATACCGACGAGTACCGTCTTGTCCAGTCCTTTATTGCGTTCAATGATTTCATGGGCAATACGGCGGATAGCCCGGCCGATTGCTTTTTCATCCATGAGCAGTGTCTTTTCTTTCCACATGTGACTCACCACCTGTCAGTCTTTCTCTTCCGCCCGTTCCAGGCAGGCCAGGAAATCAGCCGGCGCCGGCGCTTCAAAATGCATGGCCTTCCCCGTAATCGGATGGATCAAGTCTAAGCAATGGGAGTGAAGAGCCTGGCCGTCGATAGGGAAATCGTCTTTCTTGTAGCCATACAAAGGATCGTTGACGACAGGATGATGGATATAAGCCATGTGGACGCGTATCTGATGAGTCCGGCCCGTTTCCAGCTTACATTCGACCCAAGTGTAATCCCCATAGCGCTTCAATACCCGGAAATGGGTCACGGCTTCACGGCCGCCTTTAAAGGTGACAGCCATCTTGACCCGGTCTTTGGGATGGCGGCCGATAGGCGCATCGACGATGCCCCGTTCTTCCGAGATATTGCCGTGGACCAGAGCCCAGTACGTGCGGTGCGCCGAATGTTCCTTGATCTGTTCAGCCAGTCCCTTATGGGCTTCATCGGTCTTGGCAGCGACCATGACACCTGACGTATCCTTGTCCAGGCGATGGACGATACCCGGACGGATGACGCCGTTGATGCCCGATAATTCTCCTTTGCAGTGATAGAGCAGCGCGTTGACCAGGGTCCCATCGGGATTTCCTGCAGCCGGATGGACGACCATGCCGCGCGCTTTATTGACGACGATGATATCCTTATCTTCATAGACGATATCCAACGGGATGTCCTGCGGGACTACCTTGTATTCTTCCTGCACTTCCATGACAGCCTGCACCTGGTCGCCTTCGTTAAGACGACGGTTGGCTTTGGCTTCCTTGCCGTTGACGGTGACTTCCTTGCGCTGAATGAGCTGCTGGGCATAACTGCGCGAAATATCCAGGGCCGACGTCAAATAGACATCCAGCCGCTTCCCCTGTTCCTGTTCTGTGACGATTAAATTCTTTTCTTCCATGTCTTCATCCTCATTTATCCGAAATATGGGTCCAACTATACCATAACAACAACGCGACGCCGACGACGATGCCGATATCGGCGACGTTGAATACGGGCCAGATGCGAAAATCGAAGAAATCCGTTACCGCCCCGCGGAGCGTCCGATCCAGGGCATTGCCAAGAGCCCCACCCAAAAGCAGGCCAGCCCCGCCATAGACCCAGGGCGTCACCGGCAATTTCTTGCGGAACAAGCCATACAGCAGGAATAAGAGCAGGGCGATGACCAGAAAGAGCCACTGCTGATTTTCCAAGATTCCAAAAGCCGCACCGCGATTCAAAATATAAGTAATATGAAAAAATCCCGGAATGACCGGAATGGATTCATGAAGGGCCATGAACTGCTGGACAGCGAATTTCGTGAGCTGATCGACAACGGTCACGGCCAGGGCAATGCCTAATACGTACAAAGCAGATTCCTCCTATTATGCATCTTACAGTGCTTTTATCCTATCACAGAAGCGGAGAAAGTTCAACAAAAAAAGGCTGCCGCATGATGGCCAAAGCCTTCTGCGACAACCTTTTTGCCGAAGCAATTATTCAGCGGAGATAGCGCCTGTAGGACAAGCGGATTCGCAAGCACCGCAGTCGATGCAGGAATCAGTTACAACGTATTTCGTTTCGCCTTCTTCGATGGCACCGGTCGGGCAAGTGCTAGCGCAAGCGCCGCATTTTACGCATTCGTCGGAAATAACATGCATGGTTTTCACCTCCAAACATCAAGCCTTCGGGGGAATCTCCCCTTCGTCTTCCTCATTATTACACGAATGGACAGACTTGTCAATGGATACCGAATGGGTAAAGATATAGATATTTCCTAGCTTTTTACCATTGCCAAAAAATTTTTCTCAAAATTTCGCCAAAATCATTTCTAGCAGAAACAGAAAAAAGCCGGCGAGGGGAGCCGGCTTTCTCTTTTTGCAAGATATCATCGGGGGAAGACAATATCTCAGCAGTTGAAGAAAATAAGATAGGGGTGTTCGAGGGGTATATGAACAACTTACTTCTTCAACGTCTCGTAGATGATCTGTTCTACATATACTATAATAACAGGTTCTGGCGAAAAGTAAATCCCTAAAGATTAAAAATAGATTAAATTTTCGTGATATTTTTGTAACAATGTCCAAATGGGTAGTACAAAAAAGGGAGTTTATACGTTATAATAATACGTATATGGCTTAGAGTGTGCAAATTCTTTTTTGGGGAGGTTGTTATATGACCGAAAAGACACATATCTTAATCGTCGAAGACGAAAAACAAATCGCCCGCTTCCTGCAAATGGAGTTGGAACATGAAGGCTATGAATGTGGCATCGAATACAACGGTGCCGCCGCCCTGGACCGTATCGGCCAGGAACACTTCGACCTTATCCTGCTGGACATCATGCTGCCCGACGTCGACGGCCTGACCATCTGTAAGCGGACCCGGGAACTATCGAACGTCCCGATCATGATGCTCTCGGCTAAAGACGATATCGAAACGAAAGTCGTCAGCCTGGACATCGGCGCCAATGACTATCTGACCAAACCGTTCAACAGCAAGGAACTCTTTGCCCGCATCCGTGTACTTTTGCGAGAACGCCATCAGCTGGCCGACCGGGGAAACTTTCTCCAGCTGAATGACATCACGTTATTCCTCGACCGTCATGAAGTCATGAAGGGCACAAAAAAGCTCAAATTGACGAAGAAAGAATTCGAGCTCCTCGCCTATTTAGTCCGGAACAAGAATATCGTCCTTTCGCGGTCGCGCATCGTCGAAGAGGTCTGGGGCTACGATTACATCGGCGACACGAACATCGTCGACGTCTATATCCGTTACCTGCGCAGCAAACTGGGCCCGAACGGGCGCAACTATATCCGTACGGTCCGTGGAGTCGGCTATGTGGCAGAAGATTAATCATTGGCTGACGCGGCACCTGCTCATCGCTCCCCTGCCCATTTTTGCCAAAATGGTCCTGCTCTACTCGTCTATCGTCTTTTTCATCCTTCTGACCGTATCCGTCGTAACCATTACCAGTGTCCACTACATCATGAACGACTCCCTGCGCGATGAATTGAAGTCCCGCGCCACAGCTGCCGTCCAATACCTGGACGACTACGGGAAGGTCGATACGACGATTTTCGTCCGTGCCAACGTGCCACCGTCGATGAATTTACAGATTTATGACGGCGCAGGCCATCTCATCGTCGACAACGGCCCGACTCATGCTGTCCGCAAACTGAGCGACCGCTACATCGACGACGCCATAAGCAATCCACAGAAAAAGCCGCTGCCCACCAGCGTCCAGGGCAACGAATCATCTGAATTCTCTTATTATCAGCTCTGGACGGACAAGCAGGGAAAGAACTACTACCTGCGTTTTTCCCAGCGCCCGGATAAGGAAACCGGCTTCGTATCGCTCTTATCGAAACAGCTCCTGGCTTCGGTCCTCATCAGCCTGATTCTGACTATCTTCACGGGCATGTACCTCATGAAGCGGTCTCTGGCACCCTTACAGGTCATCAATGACACGGTCAAGACCATTGAAGTCAACCGCCTGGATAACCGTATCGCCTTGTCCGATAATAAAAATGAGCTCCATGACCTGGCTGTCAGCATCAACCAGGCCCTGGACCGCATCGAATATGGCTATAAACAACAACAGCAGTTCATCAGCGACGCATCCCACGAATTGCGGACGCCGATCACGGTCATTGCCGGCTACGCCGACCTCTTATGCCGCTGGGGCAAAGATGACCCGGCGGTCCTCAACGAAAGCCTGACAGCCATCCGTTCGGAAACGGATTATATGAAGCAGCTCATCGAACGGCTGCTTTTCTTCGCTCGTTCCAACAATGGAACGCTGTTGAAGCATTTTACGAAAATCAATACGGCTGACCTTTTGCAGGAAGTCTATAGCGAAATCAGCCTCATCGACAAAGAACACCAGATTATCCTGCGTCAAAACGACGAGGCCCTGATTACAGCAGAACCGGGCAGCGTCAAACAGATGCTGCGCATCTTCATCGATAATGCCTTGAAATATACACCTGCCGGCGGCCAGGTCACCCTGACCTGCCAGGCCGACGAAAAGACCATCCGCTACATCATCAGCGATACGGGTATTGGCATCCCAAAAAAAGACCTGGAACGCGTTTTTGAACGCTTCTATCGCGTCGATTCATCCCGTACCAAAGACACAGGCGGATCCGGGCTGGGATTGTCCATCGCCAAATACATCGCCAAAGCCAATAATGCCAAACTGGAATTAGACAGTACCCTCCATAAAGGAACGACAGTCACCGCCATCTTCCAGCGCACACAGGGAGACTAGCCGTCATCCACTCGTAGGGGCCGTCCCAGCGGGCGGCCCGCTGTTTCGCAGGCCGCAGGCCGCAGTTCGCAGTTCGCTGTCAGCCGTCAGCAGTTAGCCACCGCAGTCCAGCGGACTGCTCCGTAGGGGCTTGCACGTGGCAAGCCCGCTATGACTATGTGAGCATAACGTATGTTTGATATATGTGCGTGTTTTCATGCATCACATGTCATGTATGACGTGTACATCACCAGTTCAAGGGGGCCGCCCAAGGCTCCCTTTATAGGGGAGCTGACCGCCAAAGGCGGTCTGAGAGGTTAAAGATCGGCCCCTACAAACCCCAGGGAACCCTGGTCGGATAGGAAGCCGCTCATTCCCCACTAGCCACGAGCCACTAACAACGAACAACAAAAAAGCACTAGCGGTTGTCCCACCTCTCCTGCCGAATCGAGGCTTCTGCTATCTGTCTGGATACTTTCACTCCATCAGGTCTCGAGATTCGGCATAAGCGACTCACTCGGTTTTGCGCGTCGCAGGCTCCTTCAAAA
>NZ_JBHYRR010000050.1:0-8794 GCF_047974155.1 Megasphaera jansseni
GAGTCAAACTGGTGTCTTTGTACCCGGATTTAAGCAAATGACCGTTTGTTGTATATATGGAAGAGGCTATACACTAGTGGCTGACTGCTAACCCCTAACGGCTAACTGCTAACCCCTAACTGCTAACTGCTACTGCTACTGCTACTGCTACTGCTACTGCTAACAATCATCTCCCCTTCTTACATTCCGGGCAATAGCCGTAGAGTTCCAGGTTATGGCCGACGATGTCGAATTGTGTCTTTTGGGCCACTTCTTTTTCATAGGCGCTGAGCGGGCAATGGGCCAGGTCCACGACTTTGTGGCATTGTAAACAGATGAGCCGGTGCGTATGGCCGGGACGGCGGAGGGAAAAGCCGTATTTCCCTTCATCGGGTAGGAAGATTTTTTCGGTCAGTTTACGATCTGTAAACATCTCCAGGATACGGTACACGGTGGAAAAATTGACCTTACAGCCTTGTTCCAACAGAGCCGAATAGACGGTTTCGACGGTCACGACGCTGGTTTCCCGGCTCAGGATGGCCAAGACACCATTGCGGGCCTTTGTGCTCTTCAGGCCATGTTCACGTAAACAGGCTTTATAATCATCACTCATGGACGGCGCCTCTTTTCTTGCAGCGAAAAGACACATTCTTTATAGGCAATGACCAGGAGCAGCATGGCAACCGATGTCAGTGCCGTAACGCCGCCAGGAGCGGCATCGATATAGTACGACAGCAAAAGACCGGACAGGATGTCGATGAAGCTGAAGACGACGGAATAAATGAGAGTCCGCCGGAAACCTTTGCGCAGCTGCAGGGCCGTCGCCACGGGCAGGGCGATGAGAGAGCTGATGACCAGGATGCCGACGATGCGGATAGAAACGGAAATCGTCGCCGCTACCAGGACGGCAAAGATATAATTGATGAGCTTGCTGCGGACGCCGGCAATCTGAGCCCCGTCTTCATCAAAGGTCAGCATGACCAGCTGAGGATAGAGCTTGGCAATGACGGCCAGGGAAATGACACTGAGGGCGACGACGGAGTAGACATCGCCTGTCGAAACGGTCAGGATGCTGCCGAACAAGAAGGATTCTACATTCGTATGGACCAGTCCGGCGCTGATGATGGTGATGGCAATGCCCACCGAGAGCGATAGGATGATGACCAGGATGAGCTCGGCATAACGGCGGAAGCGGCGGCGCAGGACTTCGATGAGGATGCCGAAGAAACTCGTCAGGCCAAAGGCACTGAGAACGGGGTTCCAGTCAAAGAGGAGGCCTACAGCCACACCGGCCAGGGACGCATGCGACAAGGCATCGCCGATCATGGAATAGCGGCGCAAGACCAGGAAAATGCCGATGAGCGGGCAGACGATAGAAATGAGCAGGGCTACGATAAAAGCATTCTGCATAAAGGCGTATTCAAACATCACTTATCCCCTCCCATCGTGGCCGACACGTATTCATCGAGATAGGCCTTGGGCGAACAGAAATGGCCGCGGCCGCCGACGACATGGAACATCTTCGTCGAATTGCGGACGGCGAACTTCAAGTTGTGTTCGACCGTAATGACCGTGACGCCTTTATTTTCATTTAAATCTTTAATGAACGGATAGAGTTCTTCCTGACTGCGCACATCGATACCCGTCGACGGTTCATCGAAGATGAGCAGGTCCGGATGGCCCATGAGAGCCCGGGCGATGAGGACTTTCTGGCACTGGCCGCCGGACAGGTTGCCGATGAGCTGGTCCTTCAAAGAATAGACATTCATCTGTTCCAGGCAGTCCCGGATGATTTCTTTATGCTTCAAGTGCAGGACCTGGCGATAACAATTGAGGACTTCCCAGACCGTAATCGGGAACTGGCTGTTCAGCGTCTCAAAGCGCTGGGGCACATAGGCCCGGTGACGATAGGTATTGGAAATCGACCCCCGGCTCGGTGACAACAGGCCCAGGATGAGCTTGATGAGCGTGCTCTTGCCACTGCCGTTTTCACCGACGACGGAAATATAGTCGCCGTCTCGGATGGTCATGTTGACATCTTCTAACAGGTACTGCCCGTGTTCATAGGCGAAATAAACGTGCTGTAAATCAATCATGGCTTGCCTCCCTTGTCAATAATCTCGAGCCCTTATTATAGCCCCGTCTAAACGAAAATGCAAGGCATTTGCAAATAATTGACAAAAAAAGGCGTCCGTGATACGATGGACGCCATAGGAGGTCTCTCATTATGTTGTTTCACACCCTCAGCCGCCTGGCCCGTTACGGCATGGTCCTGGCGGCCTGCTTATGCATCATCGGCCTGGCTGGCTGCGGTCCCGCCGCCGATGTCCCTGATGACGGGAAATTAAAAGTCGCTGTCACTTTCGACGCCTTGAAAGAATTTACCCAGGCCGTCGGCGGCGATAAAGTCGATGTCTATACGCTCATTCCTGACGGGACGGAACCCCATGAATTCCAGCCGACGACGCAGACCATTAAACATCTCGGTAAATCCCAGCTCTTCGTTTACAGCGGCCTGGGCATGGAACCATGGGCCCCTAAGGTCGTCGAGGCGGCCAAGAACACGGCCCTCCACACTGTCAACGCCTCTCAGGGCGTCACGCCCATTGCCCTGACCGATGAAGAAGACATCAAAGAACACGGCGCTTACGACCCGCACATCTGGCTCAGCCTGGTAAACGCCCAGATCGAAGTTTCCAACATCACGGCCGCCCTGGCCGAAGCCGATCCGGCCAATGCCGACTATTACCGCAACAATGCGGCGAATTACAAGAAACAGCTCCAGGCCTTGCAAGACGAATACGCCCGTAAATTCGCCACGGTCCCCCGCAAGGATTTCGTCACCGGTCATGCCGCCTTTGCCTACCTCTGCCGTGACTTCGGCCTGACCCAGCACAGCGTCGAGTCCGTCTTTTCCAGCGGCGAGCCCAGTGCCCGCCAGCTGGCCCGCCTGGCCGACTATTGCCGGGCCAATGACGTGCGGACGATTTTCGTCGAAGACATGGTCAGCCCGAAGACGTCGGAAACACTGGCCCGCGAAGTCGGCGCCCGCGTCGAAACGATCCATACCATCGAAACGAGTGAAGACGACGAATCGTATCTGGACCGTATGCGCGACAACCTGGAAAAAATCTACGCCAGCAGCCTGCGCTAAGTCGCACTGCCGACGAGGATGTCGGCAATTTTCTGATAGACCGCACTGGCCGTCGGGCAGCTGCTGAGACGGCGGATATGGGCTTCATCCTGGCCAAGGGCAATGATTTCCTTGAACAGATCCAAATACGACGTATCGCCTTTCTGGCAGAAGAAGAAAAGCAGGTGCACTACTTCCCCATCTTCAAAGCGTATGCCGTCACGGCATACGAGGAGGCTGATGCCATCGGCATGGACGCCGGCTTCTTTGCGGGCGTGAGCCAGGGCGATGTGCTGGGCTACAATGATATAATTGCCATATTCTTCGACATTGTCGATGGCTTCATCGACATAAGCCTTATCGAAAAAGCCGTCGCGGATCATATCATCGGAGACACGGCGCATGGCGTCGTGCCATTCCATCGCTTCCGGTTCGACGAGGATATACTGGCATTTGAGCATGCGCAGCAGCATCGACGACTGGGTCAGGCGCTGGCGCAGGAAGGCATTGGCCAGCAGCTTTTCCAGCTCCCCGTTGAGAAAGGCGATGCTGTCAGGGGTCCCCGTTTCGTAAAGCTGGCGCAGGCGCGATAAGAGCGGCTGTGTATCTGTCTGGCCGCTGCCGTTCTCTTTCTGCTTTTCAATCTGGAAAGCCTGCTGCTGGACGCGCTTGATGTCATCGACGGTCATGAGCGGGCTTACGACGACGACTGGCAGCGGGCACGGCGCAATAGTTACCGTGGAGATGACGAAATCTACATTCCCGTACTCCTCTGCATGTTTCTGTACCTTCTTGGCCGGCAGGGTATCGACAATATTAAAATTGAAATAATTGCGAACCTGAGCTTCCAGGTATTTCCCCGTCGCCATGCTGCCCGGACAAGAAATAAGGACGCGGAATCCCATCCGGCACTGCTGATTGCGGAGCAGGGCCGCGCAGATGTGGACGATGATGCTGTCCTTCATATGCTCGTTCATGGCGTAGGGCAGGTATTGTTCTAAAATATAGAATTTTCCTTCAGCCATCTTCCGGACCTGGATAAAGGTTTCCGATTCCCCATAAT
This sequence comes from Megasphaera jansseni, assembly GCF_047974155.1. NCBI lineage: Bacteria > Bacillati > Bacillota > Negativicutes > Veillonellales > Veillonellaceae > Megasphaera > Megasphaera jansseni. Next base: position 4,176 of record NZ_JBHYRR010000050.1, read on the forward strand.
CCTGTTCAAAATTGAAATCCGAGTCCTTCCAGGTATCCATACTCTTGATATGGGACAACAGGGAATGGATGAGTAAATTGTCGGTCAGCAAGTCGATGCCCATTTCCTGGCTCAATTCCAGGAGAAAATGGCAGATAATGCCATACAGTTCAAAATCATTGATACTTTCTTTCTTCGGCATCAGGCCCCGGCGGACGATGAGCGATTCGATGGCCCGGATATCCACCAGCGTAATGGAATCGCAGCCGGCATTATGCGCCGTGTCCTCGATGATGTGACCGATGACATCCAGTGCCATGCCGGAGGCATCGCCCCTTTCCTGTTCATGCGGGAAGGCATGGAGCTGCATTTCGTTGAGCAATACGAAGATACAGATAGCCGTTTCGAAAAAGACATCTTTCGCAAAGATGACGTTGTGCGAGCGGACATATTCATTCATATAGTAAATAATGTCGGCCAGCCCGTAGACGTATCCCATTTTCCTCAAAATAAACTGGACAAAAAAAGTCTTTTCGTGGTGCAAGTCAGGGATGAGCGCACAAAACATGTCGATGAGCATGGGCGCCATCTTTTCCGGCGTCCCTTCCAGGCGTATCCCCTTCTTGCTCTTGGCCACAAACGAAAGGCCATAGGGCGTGACATATTCCTCGACGACCTTGTAGTCATTGATGATCGTATTGCGGGTCACATAGAGTTCATCGGCCAGGAGCTGCATGGGATAATACCGGTCCTGCTGGAGCAGCGTGACAATGATATATACTTTGCGTTCCTCCAGGGACATCTTATACGTATAAGGGGTCATGCTGTACATCTGGTGGACCAGTGTCCGCAGGGCGCCGCGGCGGACCAGGCGTAAGGAATGGTTGTTAAAGGAGAGGGCGGCCTTAGCCTCCCCCTCATCAGCGAAATCGAGAATTTCCTGGATATCCTTGCGCAGCGTTTTTTCCGAAATCATATATTCTTTTGTCAGCTTTTCAACGGTCAGCCCTTCATTCGGATTCTTGAGAAGCCGCTGAAGGATTTCCGTACTTCTCTTTTTCATAATCGTCCCTCACTCTAAATTGGCATGGCGGCTGGCCATGGCATCGTTGCTGCCGCTGTGGACCTGACTCATACGCAGGACCAGGCTGTCGAAGACGACGAGCAGCATCTGTTCGAAGAGGCTGCCTAACGGCTGGATACTGGCATCGGACGTCGCAAATTTCGTAGCAGACCGGATGATGATATCCGGTTTTTGTAATTTTGCCAGCGGCGATTCCGGAGAAGCCGTAATGACACATAAGGCAGCCCCATCCTTCAAAGCCGCTTCTGCCGTCATGCAGACACTGGCCGTCGTCCCGGATGCCGAAGCGACGATGAGCAGGTCGCCGCTGCCGATGGAAGGCGTCGTCGTTTCTCCGACAACGTATGCCGTCATGCCCAGCTGCATCAGGCGCATGGCAAAGGTCTTGAGCATCAGCCCGGACCGGCCCGTCCCGTAGACGAAGATGCGCCCATGGGACCGGATCTTGTCGATAATGCCCTGTAACTGGTCTTCCTTCAGGCTCTGAGAAGCCCGTGCCAGTTCATCAATAATGACTTGTGTTTCCATTATAGCACCGCCTTCCGCAATTTATCCATGTTATTGGCAATATCCTTGAATAAAAATCCACCCGAAACGAAGACATTCGCCCCTGCTTCATAGCAATCGCAGATGGTCTTGTCGTCAATGCTGCCGTCGACTTCCAAGTCGATATCCCGGTCGCCGATCATGGTATTGACCCAGCGGATTTTTTCGACGACAGACTGCAGGAAATGCTGTCCCCCTTCTCCCGGATTGACGGTCATCAATAAAATCATATCGACGTCATCCAAAAGATAACGGATCGTATCTTCCGACGTGGCCGGGCTGAGGACGACACCGGCTTTCTTGCCCAGCTTGTGGATGAGCTGCATGCAACTGAGCAGCCGTGTCGTCGCTTCCTGATGGACCGTAATGATGTCGGCTCCGGCTTCGGCAATCGCCGGGATATGGATTTCCGGATTGTCGATCATCAAGTGGACATCGAGGGGCAGGCTGGTCATCCGGCGAATCTGGCGGATATGGTCGGCACCAAAGGCCATGCGCGGTACGAAGTGCCCATCCATGACGTCGACGTGGAGCATGTCTGCTTTTCCCTTTTCTAAGGTTTGGATGTCATCGGCAAAGTTTGCCAAATCAGCGGCAAACAGGGATGGCGATAATTTAAATTGTCTCATAGTCAGTTATGCCTCCTGTGCAGTTTCTTCGTCGGCCGGGACCAGGTGCTCTTGTAAATAGGTAATGACTTGGTCGTCCGGCAGGATCCGGCATTTCTGCAGCGATTCCGTATCGCCGAGAAAAGCCATCATATTCGTCAGGACATCGATGTGTTCGTTAGGATCACAGATGGCCAGATTAAAGATCATGTCGGTCTGTATCGTTTCCGTATCGTCATCCATACGCCGGAAAGTAACGGGATGGTCCAGTTTCAAGAAACAAATGCAGTTTTCCATGATGCTGTCGTCTTTACAATGCGGGATAGCCGTCGGGATATCTGTCGGCAGGCCCGTAGGGAACTCTTTTTCCCTTGCGACACATTTCTCGATGAAACTGTCTGCGACGATGCCAGCCTGGCGCAGGACTTTCCCACAGATACGGATTGCCTCTTCGGCCGTATCCGCCGTACCGTGAGCGACTAAAAAACGTAACGTTGCCATAAGGAATATCACTTCTTTCTCTATCAATCGTCAGTGAATCAATTTATCAATAGCCGAAATCAAGAGGTTGCCCGGATTCCAGCCAAAATGCGAAGCCGTAACCATACCGTCGAAATGGACGCCAGTGACAGACATCATCTGTGTCGCTTCATCGGCAAAGAGATTGGCAAAGAACAAGGTCATATACATGACGATGATCATGCAGATGAGGCTGCGGAAGACATTGCCATTGCTGTTCATGACACACATCGGGGCCAGGTAGCAGACTTCTGCCAGGATGCCCAGCGGGAAAAAGCGCATATCCGGAACCAAAAAGGCCAAGAGGATGGTCATGGGGATCATGATAGCCGTGCAGGTAATGCAGCTCGGATCACCCAGCCCCAGGGCGATATCCATGCCGATGTAGAGGTCCGAATCTTCGCCGATATGACTCTTCATATAGGCGTTGGCTGCTGTCCCCAGCGGCGATAACCCTTCCATCATGATGCCGACCATGCGCGGAATGAGGACCATGACGGCTGCGATGCCCATGCAGATAGTCAAAATAGACGGGACAGGCTGATGGGTCAGGACGCCCAAGAAGACGCCGACGATGAGGCCGATGAAGGCAGGATCCCCGAAGACGCCGAGTTTTGATTCTACCTTACTCAGATCGACATCAATGTCACGGATGCCGGGAATGCGGTCCATGATCCAGTTCAGGCCATATGTAATCGGGTAAACCCAGGAAGAAAAGGCCAGCGTCGTGCACGTCGTCCCTTCCAGTCCAAAGAACTCGCCCCATTTCGGCGCTAATTTCTGAGCAAAGAACAAGGTGACGACCGACAACAAGAGGGTCACGCCGAAGCCGAGCCAGGCGCTGCCGAATAAGGCATAGGCCAAGGCGCCGGGAACGAGGAAATGCATATAGTTCCAAATATCGACGTTGAGGACCTTGGTGATTTTCAGCCGTACCAGAATCAGATTGATGATGACGATGGCCGGAATGGCGAAGACGGCAAAGGGGACGGTCCAGGAAGCACCGCCTAAAGCTGCAAAGCCGATTTCCAGCACGTCATAGCCGGAACCCATCTGTTCATAATAGGTCATGACCGGTTTTATCGTCGTAATGAGCAGATTGACGGCCAGGCACAAGCCCTGGAAGCCGATGCCGACCATCAGACCGGCTTTAGCAGCCGGTCCGACTTTCATCTTGAAGAATACGCCTAAAATCGTGATGACGAAGGGCAGCATGACAGCCGCACCGAGATTGATGAAACTCTGAAAGAAATCCAACAATGCGTCCATAAAGCTCTCTCCTTTCTAGCAGTTATTCCGAAAGCTGCTTGAGCATGGCCGTAACGTCGGCTTTGACTTTCTCTTCGTTGACGCCGGATACGAGGCCGAAGACGCTGAGATAAGGCTTATCCAGGGGTTTGCGGTAATTAGCTGTCGTCAATACCAAATCCACATCCTGCTGCCGGGCCGGTACTTCGGCCAGCGTGCATTTAATGATGGAAATAGGGATACCGGCTTCAGCTGCCAATTTTTCTACTTTTTCCTTTGCAATCGTCGAGGTCGCTACCCCGCTGCCACATGCTACCATTACTTTTACTGTTTTTGCCATGATGAACTCCTCCTTAAAAATCATGTTCTTTTCATTCGTAAGCCGAGTACTGTACTTCGTTTACCTTTCGTTGACACCTTCACTATACCATTCTCCCCGGCAGAAGAACAGACAAAAAGACGCCCCCTGGCGAGGCGTCTTTTTTGCTAATCAAAGATATGCCATTTTCCTTTTGCTCATATATAGTAATATTTTATCCCAGCTTCGCCAGAAGACTTCTTCCTCTTAGGTAGGGGCATCAATAGCGATGGATTTCGCAGGTTCGATGCCTGCGAAATCCACCCTATGTCTTTTC